>NVUL01000054.1 GCA_002401885.1 SAR86 cluster bacterium | reverse complement strand
ATGACAGCGGGTGCAGCCCCGCCCGCGGCAGTTATCGCAGGCATGGAGAATATGGGTTTCGAAGTAACGCATGTTTATGGCCTGACTGAAACGTACGGTCCCTGTGTCGTCTGTGCGCCGCAGGATGGCTGGGCTGAGCTTTCGATTGATGATAGAGCGGAGCTTCTAGCCAGGCAGGGTGTGAGAGCACCACTGCAAGATGAACTCATGGTCGCCGATCCAGAGACTCTCCAGCCTGTTCCTAAGGACGGTAAGACCATGGGCGAGATTTTTATGCGCGGGAATCTGGTGATGAAAGGCTATCTAAAGAATCCGAAGACAACACAGGCGTCTTTCGAGGGTGGTTGGTTTCACTCTGGCGATCTCGCCGTTTGGTACGAAGATGGATATGCGCAGATTAAGGATCGTTCCAAGGATATAATCATCTCCGGTGGCGAGAATATTTCTTCATTGGAAGTCGAGTCAGTGTTGTTCAAACACCCAAAGATAATGGAGGCTGCCGTGGTGGCTAGTACCGATGAAAAGTGGGGGGAAGTTCCCTGTGCTTTTGTGTCGCTAAAAGCAGGACAGGAAATGGAAGCGGATGAGTTAATTGCATATTGTCGAGAGGAATTAGCGGGCTTTAAGATACCGAAGAAAGTTGTGTTCGGGCCGATCGCTAAGACATCCACTGGTAAAGTGCAGAAATTTTTATTGCGAGAAAAAGCAGAGCAAGTCGGCTATGCAATTAAGAAGTAAGCTGTATAAATCGCTTGCATAAAAAACGGGTCAGATGACCCGTTTTTTATGAGTGAAATTCTAGCCGCTGCGTCAAAAGTGTTCGATGACATCACCAAGCACTGCGCCATCGGCTATATCGAGGTTGACTTCACGATACAGGTGAATGTCGCCCATGACCGATGATTCGGCATCGATAATTATTTTCGATGACCTCTGACCGAAGCCAAAGAATCGTCCGAACCAAGAGCGTCGGCCCTTCACGATGACATCGCCTTCGACGACGCTGCCGTCAGTGAGGAAAATGTCGCCATTGCTGGTCTGCACGTTCTCTTTGACACGAGTGTCGCGGAGTGTGATTTTACCGTTTACCGTGCTTACCCGATCATCTATCACAGTGCCTGAATTCGTCTGAATGCCACCATTTACCGTAGACAAGGATCCATGAACAGTTACATCTCGGCTGACCCGAATTCCACCGTTGACGGTTTCGGCTCGTTCAATTTCGACGCGCTCATCTAGATCGATGCCTCCGTTTACCGTATCTAGCCTCTCTGCACTGGCGCCGCTGCCTAGATCGATGCCGCCATTCACCGAAGAAATGTCGCCGACACGTTCCTCCGCCGATACCCGAATTCCGCCATTTACCTTCGAAATATCACGAACCTCGGCTGCGTTCGCAGATGAGGAGTAGAGGTAGCTACCTAGCAGCATTGCCAGCATTGTCGCTGCGCTCAATTTCATTGTATGACTGACTTCTCTCATAGTCTGTTCCTCTGGATTCCTTTTACTCATTTCGATTGGCCCTCGCCTTGCCGAATATGATTGCAATAAGCTTGCCAATTTAAAATATCTTTAAAAAACAATAAGATATGGAAATCTACTTCTTAGACTCGCCCTGTTCAGTGGTCATTCTCGCCAAGTGTTTTGGCGTAAAAAACCGCATTTAGTGTTTCTTTACAGGGTTAAGCCTATGCGCTAATGTGCCAAGGCTTAAGGGCGCGTCTAATCTCTCTTTGAACTTAGACGGATCAAACTCTGATTAAGTTACGAATTTTTTCATTATTTTTTTGTCTACTCTTGTGCCTCAGCGTCGCGACAGCTCCTAGCGAGGTAGTCCATCAGAAAGTAGCACCCAGCAATTAATTAATTGAACAACGTTCTACTAAGGTAAGCACTATGATTATAAGAAAAATAACTACAGCACTTTCAACGCTCTCTTTTCTCCTGCTACTTCCTGCGCTGGTTCTCGCCCAGGGTAGAGTGGTTGAATCTGACAGTCATCGTTTCGAGGAGGTCGCGGAAGGAGTCTGGTTGGTCTCCGGCACAGGTTCTGTGTTTACGATGAGCAATGTCATGGTCTTGGTTGGTGAATTTGATACCTTAGTCGTAGATTCTCATGTTACACCTGCTGCGGCTCGTGCGCTGCTCGATTCCTTACCGGTTATCACTGATAAGCCAGTTCGTTATCTTGTGAACAGTCATTACCACTTCGATCATGCTCATGGGGCTCAGGCGTTTCCGGAAGGCATCGAGATCATCGGCCATGAGTTTACGCGTAAGAAATTAAACGGCGAGCTAGGTAACGTGTTAGAGGAGAATACTTTTAAGAGTTTCTCCGACCCAGTTCCGTCAGCGGTGGCGAATCTTGAACGGCAGGCTGCCGCGGAAACTGACCCTGCGCGGAAGGCACGGTTAGAAGAGCGTCATCGTGTTCAGCGCGATTACATGAACGCGATCGGCGAAGTGGAACCTACGCCACCGAATATTACCCTCGAGACCAAGATGACCTTGTTTCAAGTGGTTGCTGACGGTAGTCGCGAGATTCAACTTCATCATTTCGGTCGTGCTCATACTGGCGGCGATGTGCTTATCTATCTGCCGCAGGACAAGATTGTGTTTACTGGCGATATGATGTTGCCCGGACTCGCCTATATGGGTGATGGGCATGTCGATGAGTGGCCAGCCACACTTGATGGTCTGCTCACACTCGACTTCGATACATGGCTTCCAGGCCATGGTCCGGTGATGCGTAGCAAGGAGACAATAGGATACTTTCAGGCCTATTTGCGCGACTTGTGGGTCAAGACCTCGCAGATGCATAGCAGTGGTGTGAACTTCGAAGATGCGGCACAGCAGATCGATATGAGCAACCACAGTCAAAATTTTGCACAGATCCGTGGCGCCGGTGTGGACCCTAGAGCGATTCGTCGAATCTACCAACTGTTGGATGAGTAGCTCTTAAACTATTAATGTTTAATGCAAAAAAGGGGTTCGAAGGAACCCCTTTTTTGTGCACAGCTGTTAACAGCTACTTGTCAGTCTAGTTTTGCATAAGGAGCGACGGAATAAGGCTTATTGCTGTAACTGTCGATGATGGCTTGCATAGCAGTAACGCCCACATCCTGTCGAACGCTAAGATGTCTGTAAGAGGTGATCTGAGTCATCATGATGCCGATCATATTCTCCACCGGATCAACCCAAAAAATTGTGCCCCAGGCACCACCCCAGCTAAACGTACCCGGAGTGAGCGGGTCGCGGGCGGTGCCGGCATCATTGACGAGACCAAATCCAAGTCCAAAGGTATATCCCGGTCCGCGAATGTACACATCATTCTCGCCACTGTGATTGCTAATCATTAGATTCACTGTCTTTGGGCTCAACAGCCGTACCCCATCCAGCTCGCCGCCATTCAACAACATCTGGCTAAAGCGCCAATAGTCGGAGACCGTGGAGGAGAGTCCTGCTACGCCGCCGAAGTACGTTGTCTCCCGATACTCGGTCGTTCGAAAAAGTTCGATCGTCCGTTCAGGTCCACTCGGGCTATAGACTGCAGCGACGCGATCGATCTTGTCCTGAGGAACAATATAGGAAGTGTCGTGCATCTGTAGAGGGTCGAGTATTTTTTCTTGTAGGTAATCGACTAGGCTTCGTCCTGATATACGCTCCACTAGCAGCGCAACATAATCAGTTGAGCTTCCATATTGCCAGTCATCTCCTGGGTGAAAACTCAATGGCAGTGGTGCACGATTGATGAGGGTTTCTTCCAAGGTTGCTTTGCGTGGCAGTAGTGCTAACTCTTCCTCTGTTAACACCTCGCGACTAGGGTCGACCCCTGATGTGTGCGAGAGTACATGGCGAAATGTAATGGGACGATGCGCCGACATACGATAGTTAGTGCCATTCTCTTCGATGACAACCTGCTTGCCTTCTAGCTCGGGGATCCAATCCGTGATGGGATCGGTTAACAGGAAGTGACCTTCTTCATAGAGCATCATCAAAGCAGTCGACACTATCGGTTTGGTCATCGACATGATGACGAAGATGGAATCATCCGTCATAGGTTCACCGCTTTCTTTATTTTTCCAGCCCTGCGACTCGACGTGTATTACCTTGCCATTGCGCGATACTAGAGAGACTGTCCCTGCAAGCATATTGCTATCTATATAGCGCTGCATAGTGTTGGAGAGGCGCTGCAGACGCTCGGATGATACGCCGACGTCTTCCGGTGCAGCAGTTGGGAAGTCATTTCCCTGTGCAATACTGCTGGCGATCAGTAAGGGCAGTGCCAAGAATAGAACCCTGATTTGATTAAGAGACTGTTGGAGATTCTTCATGACTTGTTCCGAATTATTATTTTGAGTGGATAGCTAGTTTGGTTTAATAGTTTGCTTGGATAAATCAGTCTGAGCCAGTATAAATGAGGCTAGCCAGATTTGACCAGTAAACGCTTTTGCTGCATTCTCGGCAACTTTTATTGAGTCGGGGTTGTGGCCCCACAGAAGGGACAGGCAATGACAAACGAAACAGAATTGGACCGCCCGATATTCTTGAAGCCCGGCCATAATGCAGGCGATTTGCTGGAATCCAGCAAGTGGAAGATCCTACGCGAGGAGCGAGGTCTAGTGGAGGTGGATGCTCATCTTCCTGTCCATCTGTTGAATCCGAGAGATCAGTTATTTGGGGGCTTTACCGGCACTTATGTCGATATGATCTCGATATTCACGGTGCGCACACTATTTAAATCTCAGGAGGATTTTAAATGGTCGGCTACCGTGAATATGCGCATAGATTATTTCGCGCCAGTTTTAGGGCCGAGATTCTTGCTGAAGGGCGAGTTAATCAAAGATGGTCGCAGCACTTGTTTAGTTGCCACGCACTTCACCGATATGGAGGGGAATAAATTAGTGTATGCCATAACAACACTGCGCAAGAGCCGTTAAGTATCGAGTGAGTTAGGCAGAAGCATTATTCACTAAAAAGGCTGGCGGGATTGCACCCACCAGCCTTTTTTCGATCAGTGCTACTTTACATGGAATAGCCTTTCTCATCATGGTCAGTAATGTCGAGACCCACTTGTTCTTCATCCTGTGTGACACGAATACCAGATGTTATGGCACCGACCACCTTAAGAATGATAAACGTCAGAATCGCCGTGTACGAGGCGACAGAGAGAATGCCAATGATCTGCACCATTACTTGCGAGCCCATGGTTACGCCTTCGGCGAATCCGTTGCCGCTGAAGATTCCCAAGTTGCCGGATACTAGAATGCCGGCCAGAAAAGTACCGACGATACCGCCGACACCGTGAACCGGGAACACATCGAGCGAGTCGTCTATCTTCACTTTCTGTTTCAGATAGGTCGTAGCGAAGTAGCAAACCACACCGCCGGAAAGACCGACGAGGAGAGCGCCAGCAGGGCCGACAGAGCCGGATGCGGGAGTGATTGTGGCTAGGCCCGCCACCATGCCGGTGATGGCGCCAAGTCCGCTGGGCTTACCGTATTTGATCCATTCTATAGCCATCCAGGTTAAGGCACCGGTTGCTGCAGATATGTGTGTGACGAACATGGCCATACCTGCGGCACCGTCGGCAGCCAAGGCGCTGCCCGCGTTAAATCCAAACCAGCCAACCCAGAGCATGCCTGCGCCGGTGAAGCTCATAGTGAGATTGTGTGGCATCATCGGCGCCGTTAAGAAGCCCTCGCGCTGACCGATGACAAGCGCAAATACCAGCGCACCGATACCCGCGGTTACGTGTACTACGGTGCCACCGGCGAAGTCAATCAAGCCCATCTGACCCAGCCAACCGCCGCCCCAGACCCAGTTTGCAACGGGGAAATAGACTATCAGTGTCCACAGAGTTGAGAACAGCAACATGGCAGAGAATTTGATTCTCTCCGCGAACGCACCCACGATCAGCGCCGGTGTGATGATTGCAAAGGTCATCTGGAACGTAGCGAAAACCGTCTCTGGAATGCCATCAGAGAGCGAATCGACTACGACGCCATTGAACATCATTTTACTGAGACCGCCCCAATAGGCAGATTCTGAGGGGCCAAATGCTATGCTATAGCCAACCACTAACCAGAGAATGGAAACTACCACGGCAATGGAGAAGCACTGCATGAGCACAGAGAGTACGTTTCGAGTCCGGACCAGCCCGCCATAGAAAAGCGCGAGTCCCGGTAGCGTCATAAAAAGAACGAGAGCCGTTGAAGTTAAGATCCAAGCAGTATTGGCTCCGTTGAGTGCGTCCTGTGCCGAGGCCATGCTAGGCAGGAGGAGTAGAACTGCTGCTACTAAATATTTTGTTCTAAGAATTTTAGTTATCATTTTTATTAGATTCCCTAAAGCGCATCGTTGCCAGTTTCCCCGGTTCGTATTCGAACGGTTTGCTCTAAACTGCTGACGAAGATCTTGCCGTCACCAATTTGCCCACTATTCGCGGTCTTGCAGATGGCCTCAACTACTTGATCGGAGAGTTCGTCCGATACGGCTACCTCAAGTTTTACTTTTGGTAGGAAGTCGATTACGTATTCTGCTCCTCGGTAAAGTTCCGTGTGTCCTTTCTGCCTACCGAAGCCCTTGACTTCAGTCATAGTCATGCCACTAACGCCCAATTCAGACAATGCTTCTCGTACATCGTCAGCTTTAAATGGCTTAATAATCGCGGTAATTAGTTTCATTGATATTCCTCTGCATCATTTTGAGTCGCCGCCGCAATTAACGGATGCGAAATTGCGCAATTTTGATAATTTTTTTAGTGCTGCTAATCGTGGATGTCGAATTCACTTGATTAATCAACTGCAAGTTGCTTACTGAGCTTCGACAAGGCAAAAGTAGCCAATATTCACGATTCAACAGCACCGCGCAGTCACAAAACTTTACCATGCAAATTCCTAAAGCACCAATTCGGAGCAGTGTTTAGCTTATTGATATTGAATAAAATTTTATTCTGGTGCAGGAATAAAATTAGCAGCGGCTTAGAGCAAAAAATGACCCTAAATGGTGCGTTTATTTGAGTAATAAAAAATAGGGGTAACCACTCACGGGGGGGGATTTGTGAGTGATTACCCCTTAGCGGGGTGGGATTACTTATGCAGCAAGCTGCTGCGGGATAGCTTTGACGGACTGAATGAGCGGCATCATCACTAGAGCAAATAGCAGGATTGACGATAGTCCCAATACATTCAGAGTAATTTCTAAGCCTTGGGCTTGGGCCAAATAACCAATAACCGGCCCAGTGGTTATAAACCCTAAGCGAAACAGGAAGCTCGTAAACGAGTTTGCTGTGGCTCGAAATTCACTCGGTATTCGCCGGTTCATTGCGTTAACCAAGATGACTTGGTTCAGGCCACGACTCGCGAACAGCGCGAGGCCGATTAGAATGCCGATCCATCCTTGTGCCCACGCCATACCGAAGTGTCCGACGATGGGCAGTAGACCCATCAATATCAGCGAGAAAATAGCGCCGTAGCGGCGTTCAATAGCGAAGCCAAACCTAGCTGCTGCGGCGACCACTATGCTCTGTGAAAACCAGAGCAAGCCAAACATCGCTAACGAAATTCCCTGGGCTTCCCAATAGGGTTGCATAAGCCAGGCAACATGAAATGTAGCCAAGCTGTATAGTGGAATTGCAATAACCAAGTTTCTTAACACAGGGTCGCTTGTAAACAAGTGACGCAATATCTCAGATATTTGAATGCGATTCGAACTGCTTGTTGATTTTTTGTATGGAGGTTCAATAATTAGCAGCGCAAGTGCCAAGCACATCCACGCTACTGCCGATTGTACGACTACCACCGCTTCGAACGACCATAGAACAAGCGCTCCACCAACCAGCGCGCCAAGACCTTCGGAGCTGCTTCTGAAGAAGCCTAAATGTGAGATAGCTTTACTGTGTTCAATGTCAACTCCATTTTGTATTTCCTTCTGCGTGTCATACAACAATGCCAAGTCCGCACCGGACAAGAGACTCGCCGCAATTCCCACCATAATTTCGAAAACAATCAGGCTGGCTAGATCGTCGGCAAAGTTAAGGTAGAGGTACCCGAAACCGTGAATGATGCTTCCGATTACCAGCGCCGTCTTACGTCCGAACACGTCTGCGAAATAACCAGAAGGTGCCTCAAACACTACAATTGCCGTCGCAAAAACGGCCTGTAGGTAAAAGATATCCGCAAGGCTGAGCCCCTTCGCCATGAAGAAAGGCACGATTACCGGCACGATCACCATGAAGCTATAGAAGAAGGCGAGTCCGTAGATGACTCTAATATTTCTGTGCAGTTTTTTTTGCACAATAGTTCCCCAGTACCCGCGCCCGCACGGGTATTCAATAAAAGTTTAAGAAAAAAAAAGACCTCTAAGTTTGGGAACTTAGAGGTCTTTTCTTTAAATCGATTGTTAATCGTTTAGTTGTCAGAAATTCACTCCAAGCAGGTCTCCCAATTCTTCGCCACACGCGAACAGAGCTGATGACCCATAATGGTCGCAGTTGTTAGCATCGTGTTGAGAATTGTTTGAATGTTCATTTTCTTCACAAAGAGTTAAATATTTGAAGGGGCGAATTTTAGTCTTCTGTAAAAATATGTCAAGCGTATCGGATTATTTAATCAATAATTATCAAAAAGAAAATAGCGAAGTAGAGTGGCGTCTCTACGCCACCCTCGTGGTGGCTCACTTGGGAGGGAGGGTCGACTCTTCATCTTTCAATATGTATTCAAGTGACGCTCTCTTATTGCCCCACACTGAAGCCAGCAGTGAACCGCTAATATTGTGCCAAACGCTGAAGAGAGCGCCGGGTAGAGCTGCGGTTGCTGAGAAGAATTGAGTGGCGAGGGCTACACCCAGGCCGGAGTTCTGCATACCCACTTCAATAGCGATGGTCTGACTCTGTTTTATATCCAATCCGATTAGGCGGCTAACAGTGTAACCACCTGCTAGCCCCGAAAGATTGTGCAGTACGACGGCGATAAGGGTAAGCAGACCCACGTCTAGAAGCCTGTCCGCATTCATAGCTACGACGATGGCAATAATGAGCAGAATTATAAGTACTGAAAGTGTAGGAATGAAGGATTCCACTCTGTTCGCAACCTCATTCAGAAAATATTTACATCCAAATCCAAGAACTACTGGAATGAACACAATCTGCAGGATGCTAAGCAGTAACGCCAGAGTATCTACACTGACCGTGGTAGAAAGATAGAAAGTACATAATAGGGGCGTCGCTATCACCCCTACGAGAGTTGAGACCATGGTCATGCTGATAGAAAGCGCCACATCGCCCTTGGCCAAATAGCAGACGACATTGGATGCGGTGCCCCCGGCACAGCTTCCTACGAGTACCATGCCTATAGTGAGTTGGTTTGATAGCTGCAGCATTTTGGAGAATGTCAGCGCCAGAATTGGCATCAGTAGGAATTGCAGGATTACTCCCACTAAGATCGGCTTCGGCTCCTTCACAATGCGTTCAACGTCGGCCTTGGTCAGTGTGAGCCCCATCATAAACATGACTGTAGCTAACAGCGGGACGATAGCCGTGTCGAGTGCAGCGAAGGGTGCATTTAGAAAGAATGCGATTAGGGAAATTAATAACGCCCAGAGGGGGAAAAGGCTGTTGAATCTAGCGAGCATTCTGAATCTCTTAAGAAAGGTAAGTAGTTAGCTTGTCAATTTTTAGTCTACTAGGGATAAATCGATCAATTCGCGAATTTTCTTTAGTTCAAAGCACAAAAACCCGTGTTCAGCTTAGATTCAGCAACATTCTTTATTATGGCATGGTCCAGCGTTGTAACCTTTACAGCTCTGTCGCGTCTAAGAGTGTAAGAGCCCAAATTATACGGATCTTCGGCACTACATTCGAAGGTTTACGGTACAGTGTAGGGCGATATTGGTGAGTTAGTGGGGCGATTATTGGTCGCTGCAGGAAAAGACTCGATCTGAATAACAAATTTAATTTATACGGGGAATGTTAAATGATAAAGAAAGCTCTATTACTAGTTATGAGCATCGTACTGACAGGTTGTCTGGTTACCGTCGATTCGGACTCGCGTCCATTGCAGACTGTATGGAATGAGTCTGATGTATCTAGATTGCAGCTCGGTGAAAGTAATCAGGATTGGGTAAGTACTTCCTTTGGCAACCCGATTACCAAGCTGACCTATGCCGATGGTACGGAAATCTGGAAATACAGAAACCGATCCGAGAAAGATACTGAGGTTGGTTTATTTCTTGTGTTCTCCGTGGACATCGAGGAAGAGCGCACCGAAACGCTATCGATAGAATTTACCCACGGTGTAGTCACCAACTATTGGATCGAAGAAGACCGATTCTAGAACTGCCATGAGGTAGCCTGGCCTAGCTTTTCACGGTCAGGCTACCTTAGCTTTCCTAACCAAACTTCGAGGCTCTCCCAGTCTAGCGGGAAGACGTGCCTTGCACCCTCTACTATAGCCGCATCTACCTTCGCCCCAGCCGTGAGCAGTCTCTGTGACATAGGCTCGAGCATTCGATTCCAGCGAAAATCATCCTTCTCTCCGATCCTGATATAGAACGGTAGGCTATCCAGCCCATCGAGTATCGCGTCGGCTTTGATTCGTCCGGGTGTGGCTACAACGCCTCGAAAGGCAGAAGGGTTGAGGAAGGCGATCGCCATGGCTTCGCTACCGCCGCTAGACATCCCTACCAATAGGGGCTTGGAATCCTGCAGGGTATGAGTCGCGTGTAGTTGTTCAATAATCTGAGGAAGGGTGGAGTCATCCCCGGCAGAGAAGCGCTTGCCATCAGGCGAAATGGGGACAGCGATAGCCCAGCCACGATCAACAAACTCCTTCCCTAACCAGAATTGCGCCTTAGCCATGAATTCATTATTCGAGCCACCTGCGATAAATATGGCCAGTGGCGGCGGGCCATCCTCATCATGGGGCTCGAAGAAGAACAGCTTAACGGAGGCCCCATCATGCAATTGCACTGTCTGCTCCGCTGCGGCAAGCATGCCGGAAGGTAGGAGAACTAAGAGAGTGACTAGGAGTAGTCGCCGCAGAGCCATATTAGAGCCATTTAACACGAATTTCACAGACAGTGAGTATAGCAATCATTGCGTTTTCGGCGCAGGCAGATGAGATAGAATAACTGTTTAAGCCGTTGATTTTCCTTCAAAGAAGGCTTCCCAGATAGCCCCGGTTGCACTACTGTAACTTTTTTTCTCACATTGCGTCTTTAACAACAAATGCGAGCACTTTATCTACAGGCTATAGATCAGCACCGGCACAGGGTTTTATCCTTTGCTCACTATAGTCTGCGCGTTAGAGAAGACGCCGAAGACGTGACGCAAGAAGTGTTTATTAAACTGTGGCAGCACTGGCAGAAGATAGATCATGAAAAGCTAGGTGCATGGTTGATGCGAGTGGCTCACAACTCAGTCATAGACCATGTGCGGAAGCAGCGACCGCAGCAGACAAACCTAGATCAGTATGCGCAAGTCGAGGATCAGGTAGGCGAGGAGAGTGATGTCACTCATTTGGATCAACATCATTTTAAGAGTCAGTTGCAGAGTGCAATTAAGTCCCTAGAAGATCCGTTTCGTAGCATCGTGATCATGCGCGATATCCAGGGTATGAGTTATGAAGAGATTCAGGGAAGCCTCGAGTTAAGCGCTAGCCAGGTTAAAGTCTATTTGCATCGTGCTAGGCGGAAATTGCGAGAGAACAGTAAGCTGCGTCAGTTGTTTGAAGAGCAAATCGCTGACAGATCAGAAGTCAAAAAATCCATAGCCCTAGTGGCAAGCAATGACAAAGGAAACGGTCATGTCCAGTAACGGTGAATCAAAATGCTACTTCATTCAACTCCAGATAGACGGCTATCTGGATGGTGATTTGAGCGAAGCACAACAGGGCGTATTCATGTCCCATGTGCAGGATTGTTCAGCATGCGCCAGTGAATTTCGATACGCGCAGACCATACAAGATGCCGTAATAGAGTTGCCACAAATCGAATGTGATGATCTTGTGTTAGAGCCTGTTTATGAGCTGGCAGCTGGAGGGCGACTGGGAAAAGACGAAGTGCATAGAGATTCGCTGATCGCGCAGATCGGTGGATTGTTGAATTCGGTGCCGCTCTACTTTCGTTACGGTTTCTCTGCTGCATTGGTTGCGGTTGTAGCCGTCGTGGTTAGCTTCAGTGTGGTGACACCGATTGAAGGGCCAGAAACTTTGGTCGCTAGCGAGTCGGTTGAGCAATATAGCCGAGAAGATATCGTGCAGGCCCTACATGAATTGAATGTAGCCATGGACTATGTGAGCCAGCTTAGTCAGCGTACCGAAGTGATGATCGGCGACCGCTTCCTGGTGACGCCTTTACAAGATTCCATCAATGCCTCGTTTCAGAGGGTAAGAACAAGAGAGTACGACCCATTGCAGAATGGACCGATCTAGATATTTTTAGGAATACGAATTAGCGAAGTGAAACTCACTTGGATTTAGAGAATATTTTAACGCGAGGTACATGTATGAAAATTTTTAAGAATGTATTGGCACCGTTGTTTTGTTTGAGCCTTATTCCTGTAGTGCTGGCCGCAGACAATGACCTGGATAGTCATCCGGGCTATGTGGATTTCTCCACGCTTACCGCAATAGCGGGAACTGAGCCTAGTGTAGAAATTAGCCTAAAGGCTCCGCTGCTGAATATGATTACAAATCTCATCCGCAATGAGGATGAGGAGGCTGCTGACTTTATCTCTAAGCTCCTACGGGTCACGGTAAATGTTTTTCAGAGCGATGACATCGATGTCGATGAGATTGCCTCGTCTATGTCTGTTATGGCCGAAGATCTGGATTCTGTAGGATGGGATCGAGTGGTTAGGATTCGAGAAGAAGAGAACCACGTAGACATCTATTTCAGGTTGGCTGATGCCTCAGATGTGATCTATGGCATTGCCATCATGATTGCTGGGCCGGGAGAGACTGTTCTAGTAAACATCGTCGGTGATATCAGCACAGATGATATCAGCGCTCTGGGGCGCCGCTTTGAACTTGATGAGCTCGTCGATCTCGAAGTTGCTGGTAACAGTCACTAAGCTCACTATAAACAGTGCTGTTCTGATTAACACCTCACTGATGAAAAAGAGATCGTATCATGAAAAAAATACTACTAATCATATTGCTTACTCAGTTAACGGCGTGCATGTCATTCAGCGACAGACCATTCAGATCTGCTCGCAACTCGATAGAAGAACAGGTGCCCAATATCAGACTTGATAAAGAATTCGCCATCTCAATTGGGAATAGCATGCTCACCTTCTTGGACGTGGTAAGCCTGAATGAGGCGGATATCTCAGAGCTCGATCACGTGCAGGTCGCCGTCTACAACGTAGAGTCAGGTGGGCAAAAAATAGATTTCAACGAGATAGATTTTTCGGATACGCTGCGCTCGAGGGGAAAGAATCTGCATTGGGAAACGATCGTCAAGGTGCGTGAAGATGGAGATCAAGTTTGGGTATTAGTAGGAATGGACCGCTCGCGTAATTCCTTGGATGCAGTCTCAGTGTTCATCTTAGAAAACAGTGAATTGGTAATGATCAATGTGGATGGCGACTTCGATCATATGATCGAATTTGCACTTAAACCCGCTTCCGATAGCCGCCGAGATCGTGACGCTGGCTAGCGCAAGCGGAATTGTTATGCAGCGACTTAGGCCGCAGCTTTCTTGATCGAAACAGAGATTGATTTAAAAGAGGGGGTTCGACTCCGTTGGTCGACAGATTGCGGGACAAGGACGTTGGCCTCAGGGAAGTAACACATGACATTTCCAGGTTTTATATCGTAGAGTGCCAATTTTAAGTTGCTGAGTGTGCCGGTCGCATTGCTCACGTCAATTTTGTCCCCCACCTTCAGTTCGAGTTTCTCTAGATCATCCGCGCTAATAAACAACACCTGTCGATGTGACTGCCTGCGATACACATCCTCTTCGCTATAGATAATGGTATTGAATTGACCTTCACTACGCACCGAGGTGAGTGTGAACTGATTGCTATTCTTTGTAGTCTTGGTGTTCCAAGAGGTTTGCGAGGGTATGCAGAAGTTGGCCTTGCCAGATTTCGTCGCAAAGTGCGGCTTCGCCAAGTGGCGACCCTCGATATGAAACTCCTGCTTAGTCTCATCAATATCGGCGAGTGCTGCAAACCCAGGTATTAGCTTGGCGATGGCTTTGCGAATTGAATCATGGCGTTTGAATTCTCGAAAGTCTAAGGTGTCGCTGTCTATTACAGCTGCCGCGATGGAACTTATTATATCGACTTCCGAATGCAGAGCCTCGATTCTATCGAAGCCGCCGTCACTCATTCGCAGATAGTTAAACATGGATTCCTGAGTCGTCGCCTGTGTCTCTTCATCGCGCACTCGAATAGGCAGAATTAGATTCTCACCGTCTACCCCATTGAGGTGAGTCTGGTTCAGTGTGGAGTTAATCATAACTTTGAAAGGAATCTGGTTCAGCGCCTTCTCCGAGAAGCTGGTGTCTGGGTTGGCTGCGTACAGATTGCCGCCTAGTAAGAAGGCGAAATCGATTTTTCCTCTAAAGGCTGCCTGAATGCAGGCTAAGGTATCCATGCCCTCGTACTTCGGCAGTTCGACTGCAAATTCTTTCTCGATTGCGGAAAATACCTCTGTCTTTAGAGCAGGAGTGACACCCATGGAGCCAACACCCTGCACATTGCTATGTCCACGCAGCGGCAGCAGGCCCTTGCCTTCGCCGCCAATCATGCCGCGCAGCAGGGCGAGACTAGCGATGGCTTCGATGTTGTCAGTGCCATTGTGATGATGGGTAAGCCCCATGCCCCAAGAGAAGACCGTTCTTTCACTCTGCGCATAGAGATTGGCAAGCGACTTAATCTGAGGTCGTTCCAACCCGCATTCGCTCTCGATCTCGGTCCAGCTAAGGTTTGCTATGAATTGCGAGTAGCTATCGAATTGTTCGCAAAAGGAGTCGATGTATTCCCGATCCACCTGATCGCTTTCGATTAGGTATTTCGCCATGCCGCTAATCAGAGCGACATCACCACCGACATGGGGTTGTATATAGTGCGAAGCAACCTCTCCACCGCCGGTAATCATAGATTTGAAATTGCTAGGCGAAGCGAAGCGCACCAGACCAGCCTCGCGCGCTGGGTTTACTACAACTACCTGGCCGCCGCGTTGCCGGCATTCGAGCAGCACTTTGACGAAGCGTGGATGGTTAGAAGCTGGGTTTGCACCAAATACAAATATTAGGTCCGCCTTGTGCAGGTCGCCATATTGTATGGTTGATGTTCCGCTGCCGATGCTGTGGCTTAGACCAACTCCTGAAGCCTGATGGCAGTAGTAGGAGCAGTTGTTGATGTGGTTGCAACCGTATAGGCGTGAGAATAGTTGCAGAATAAAGGCCGCTTCGTTCGATGATCTGCCCGAGGCATAGAAAAAGCTGCGCAGGGGATCGCTCGACTGCAGTCGTTCGGCGATGAGTTCGTAGGCTTGACGATAACTTATTGCTTCGTAATTATCGGACTGCGCCGCTTTGTGCAGTGGAATCGAGAGGCGGCCAAGATCTTCGAGCTGCTTGGCGCTAAGTTCACGTAGTTCACTGATGCTATTCTGCTCGAATATCTGTGGCGGTATCGGATCTCGAATATCGCTTAATTGTGCTTGGATATTCTTATTGCAGATCTCAATGCGGTTACTGTATTCATTGTGCAGGCCGCCCCGTTGCCCTCCGGTGCCAAAGGCGCAGGCCTTGCAGGTGTTCTTCGACTGTACGGCGCTGGCTAACTTACGGGTACCAACTTTCTGGGCGCAGGACAGCACGTATTGCATAGCCTTGAAGCCACCCCCGGTTACTGCCTTGTTGGGTTTTTCGCTGATACTATATTCCTTCTGATCGCTATAGGCCTTCGACTTCCATGCGCTCGCTGCTCGCCACTGTGACGAGGATACCCTCTAGGGTTGTGAAGGAGCGTTCCGCCATTTGAAATTTATAGACTTGGTACACAATGGCTTCAGTCTGGCCGTCGCTGTGGAGTCGCACCGTTAGAATAGAGTGGTCGTCTTGCCATTGAAAATAATACAGTGTGGTACCTAGACCGACCACGAGGACGAGAAACATATAGGCGCCGAGCCTCATATCTGCAGACAGGTTATGGCCTTCTTGCTCGACTGCCTTGTTAACAGGTCTCGCTGGGGGCAAAGTGGTTCGGGCAGGACTACTCTTTTCCTTCATGTCGCGTTGGCGCACAAAGAAGAAGGCAATAATCATCACCGCAAGAGTTAACAGTAGTTTTCCGAGCATGCTGTAGATTTTCCATGTGCGTCGCAGAATAGATAGTAACAGCGGGCCTGACGGCTTCGCTACTGTATTAGCTATCGGCAGAAATTCCACCTAGCTCTGGAAAGCTTCGCCATCAAGCAAATGCGAATATTAGGCCAGTCTGATTGAGGCTTTCTTGAACGAATGCGATAATCGCGTTGCTTTCCAATCAGCTACGTAACAGTGCTAGCGCTTAGAAGTCGTAACAAATTTGGATCGAACCGGTCTGCTACCCATAGATTGAAGGAAACTCCCACAGATTTTGCAAAAATTCAGTACAGATTCTGTCAGCTACGTACCTGCAGGCATGCCCGCACTCGACAACTCGGGGCGCAGTACCTCATTCTTCGAATTTTGGCCGATATGGTTGATGTACGTACCGGTAGCTATTCAGTGGTTACTCCTAGCGGTACGCTATCGAAGCTTGAGTCTTCCTCTTATCGCGAATCCAGGAATCCCGCTGTCAGGCATGGTCGGGGTATCCAAGTCGGCGGTATTCGATCTAGCGGGCGATACGGCTCGGGAGTGGATTCTGCCCTGGATACTGTTCGAGGTTGATGGGAAGGCCCTCGAGTATCAGTGCGAAAAGGCGGAAGAGGCATTGAGTGTGGCAGGTCTGGAATTTCCCGTTGTCGGGAAGCCGAATATAGGTTGCCGTGGTGCCGGGGTTAGGCTGCTCGACGATGCTGCCGAGCTGCAGGACTATTTACAAGGATTTCCTGTGGGTGGCTGCATTCAATTTCAGAAGTTGAGCCAATGGGATGCAGAAGCTGGGGTGTTCTACGTCCGCGATCCGGAAAAGGAGCGGGGAGAGATTACCTCTCTTACTCTGAAGTACACGCCCTATGTGGTGGGTGATGGAGAGAGGCAGCTCGGAGAGCTGGTCGCACAAGATTCGCGGGCAGGCGAGTTACTGCATCTCTATCGAAGCCGGCACGCGGCCCGCTGGCATGATGTCATTGCGAAGGGTGTGCCCTACAGACTCGTATTTTCGGCTAGTCATTGTCGCGGCGCAGTTTTTCGAGATGCAGCGGAATTGATAGACCAGAAGCTGTCACAATCCCTCGATAAAATATTTGAGGATATTCCAGGATTCTATTATGGGCGCCTAGACGTAAAGTTCAAAAACGTAGAAAGTCTCAGCGCCGGAGTAGATTTCGACATCATCGAAATAAATGGGGCAAGCTCTGAATCCATTAATATATGGGATAGAAATGCAGGGCTAAGCACAGCGATTAAAACCTTGTTGCAGCAATATCACACGCTGTTTAAACTGGGTAACATAAGCCGTAAACGGGGCAATAAACCTCCGGGATTGATGGCCCTATATCGCGCCTGGCGCTTTGAGAATAATTTAGTGAAGCAGTATCCGCAAAATGACTAATCCCTGTCGCTTACCATTTAAGCCAAGATTCGTATCTGCCGTTATCGAGAAGGCACTCGGACTCGATCGTCTCGCGGAGATATATGATGGACGACCAGAGGGGTGTACATCGCATGAGTTTCTGCAGTACACCCTCGATGCACTGGGTGTCAGTCTTGATCTAATCAACGCTTCGAACCTGGAAGAAATACCGAGCACCGGCCCTGTCCTCATCGTCGCGAATCATCCGCTAGGCGGTCTCGAGGGAGTGGCGATAGCCAAGGTTATTTCGGATGTTCGGCCCGACTTGAAAGTATTGACCAACGAGTTATTGCGAAGGATTCCAGAACTTGCCGATATTTTTATCGGAGTAGATGTCCTGTCGAGTGAAGCGGCTGCCGGTAATGTGTCCAGTATCAAGCAAGTTCACAAACATCTTAAGAATGATGGTGCTGTGCTGATCTTTCCAGCAGGCATGGTGTCGGCTTACGAGCACGGCCATCGCAGAATTCAGGATCGTTCCTGGAATCGCCTAGCAGGGCAATTATTGAAACGCTATCAAGCAACTTGCCTGCCCGTTCATGTGGGTGGCACCAACAGCCGCCTATTCTATGCCGTTGGTATGATCCACCCCAGACTGCGAACTGCATTACTGCCTCGTCAGTTGGCTAACAAGCAAGGCTTTAAGCTAGAGCTGCGATTCGGTCGACCGATTCCAGCGGCGGAGCTCAGACTGCTGGAGAGCCCTAAGGCGATTACCGATTACCTGCGGGTGAGTACCGATGCCTTGCTAAGAGAACCGAAAAATCTGCCGGGCATGAAACACCAATCGGTAGCCGATTATAGCCCTACAAGCGGTAGCGCAGAATTGTTCTCCGCTATTAAGGGCCTCGAAGAATTTCGACTGATCGAACATGAAGAGTTTGACGTTTATTGCGCACCTTACGACAGACTCGGTCCCATCATGGAGCAGATTGCGATCACGCGTGAGATTACCTTTCGGTCCGTTGGAGAGGGCACAGGTCTGTCGAAAGACTCTGACGAATTTGACCCGCACTATCTGCACCTATTTCTCTGGGACAAAGCGGCTCTTAGAATCGCCGGCGCCTATCGTGTAGGTCTCGTGGACGAGATCGTTGCCGAACATGGCGTCAAGGGGCTCTATAGTCGCTCTCTCTATAAATACGATGAGGCCTTCATTAATAGACTGGGGTCAGCTATAGAGATGGGGCGGAGTTTCATCCATCCCGACTATCAGAAGAAGCCGGTCTCGCTTAACCTGCTTTGGCGGGGTATCGGTAGGATTTTGGTACAAAGGCCCAAGTATCACACTTTATTTGGTTCGGTGAGTATATCGAGAGAATACAGCGACCTTGCTCGCGCCCTAATCGCAGATACTATGATGACGAATTTCAAGGCAAGCGAATTCGATCAGCTGGTCAAGCCAATAACGCCGCATAAGATCATGAACCGTGTATGGACCAACGAGATGCTCGCGGAGTTGTCAAACGTAAAAATGCTGAGCAAATTGATAGGGCGCTGTGATCCCGGTAAGGCAGTCCCGGTGCTTCTGCGCCATTACCTCTCAGTAAATGGTAAGCTTGTCTGCTTTAACATACACCCTAATTTTAATGACTCCCTCGAGGGACTCATTATAGTAGATGCTCGCAAGACAGACGCGAAGACTCTTAGCCGATTTCTAGGTGCCGATGGCTCTGAGCATTTCATGTCGTTTCATAAACAGCAGGATAGTGCTTAAACATGAATAAACTAGTAGCCGTTATTCAGCTCATTGGCTCAGCGGGGGTGTCCGTAGTGGCATTGGCCACGCTGATCAACCTCATCTTTATCTCCACCAGACCCGAAACAATTTCCGTGGTCAATACGCTGATCGGGCAGGGAGTGCTGATCATTTGTCTTCTGGTGCTGGCGACAGTCTTGTTCAAGAAGGGCCTGGCAGGTTTGAGGCAAGATAAATTGGCAGCAAATTCCGATACAGCGTCCTAACGCAGGCTCCATCACCTCAGTGAGCTACAAAGACTAGGATATCAACCCTGTTTCTGGCTGATTTTGCCATAAAAGAGTATAATTCCGCGCTTTTCCTAGCAGTAGCCTCAGAGACTCTCTTGCAATGATCATCTTCGAAGAAACGAATCGCTTCTCTCAGCTGCAGGAAAGCTGTGTTGCCACCATCGGTAAATTCGATGGTGTGCATCTAGGACATCAGCTGATACTGGATCAGCTAAAACAGAAGGCTGAAGAGTTTGATCTGCCATCCCTCGTTATACTGGTCGAGCCTCATCCTGAAGAGTTTTTTGCAGCGGATACCGACAGCTGTCCGGCCAGACTGACGATCTTGCAGGAGAAGTTAGAGTTATTGGAAAGCTTCGGTATCGACCTTGTGTTTCAGCTGAAATTCGATCAACAGCTCAGTGAGCTGAGCGCCGAAGATTACATCGCGGATATCTTGGTAGCGGGGCTGGGAGTAAAGAGTTTTATCGTCGGTAACGATTTCCGCTTCGGTCACCAGCGCAAGGGCAATTTCGATCTGCTTAGTGAAGCTGGCAAACAGTTTGGTTTCGAAGTAGTTGAAACAGCGGCCTACGAGCGTAATGGGCATCGAATTAGCAGCACCTTCATACGAGAGCAGCTAGCAAAGGCTGATTTTACCCTCGTCGAACAATTGTTAGGTAGGCCTTATTCCATCAAGGGTGAAGTAGTACAAGGCAAGCAGCTGGGCACTGACTTAGGTTTTCCAACTTGCAATATCAACCCGCAGCGTCTGCGCATTCCCTTGCACGGCGTTTACGCCTGCGAAGTTAGATTGGCCGATCAGTATCGACCCGCGGCGGTAAATATAGGTTATCGTCCCACGGTAACGGAATCGGGTGAGGCACTGCTAGAGGCGCACATACTGGATTTTAATGAGGATTTGTACGGGAAGACGATAGAGGTCATTTTTCGACAGAAGATACGGGAAGAGACGAAGTTTTCCGGTCTTGAAGAATTGAAGCGGCAAATCAGTGCCGACGTTGAGCAGGTAAGAGAGCTATTTGGAGTTACTAGCTAAGAATATTCGGCTACTAACAGATACATAACAGAAGAAACTAATACAGCGTGCAGTTCAAGCTATGAGCGATTACAAAGATACATTAAACCTACCATCTACCGAGTTCCCGATGAAGGCCAATCTGGCTCAGCGGGAGCCAGCTATGTTGCAGAGTTGGCAGAAGCTCGATCTCTATAAGCGCATTGCGGAAAAGAATAGCGGTAAGCCCAAATTCGTATTACACGATGGCCCACCCTATGCTAACGGTGAGTTGCACCTAGGTCACGCGATCAATAAGTCGCTTAAAGACTTCGTCGTGAAGGCCAAATCCCTGAATGGTTTCGATGCGCCCTATATACCTGGCTGGGACTGTCATGGTCTACCCATTGAGCACAATGTAGAAAAGAAGAAAGGCAAAGCCGGTCAAAAAATATCTCATGCCGAATTTCGCAAAGCCTGTAGAGACTATGCAACAAAGCAGGTAGATATTCAGAGGAAGGGCTTTATTCGCTTGGGCGTACTGGGTGACTGGGAAAATCCCTATCTGACGATGGACTTCGAGACAGAGGCTGACATCGTGCGGTCGCTAGGAAAAATCGTAGAGAAGGGCCATCTGGTTAAGGGCTACAAGCCCGTGTACTGGAGTGTTGTTGGAGCCTCGGCGCTAGCCGAAGCCGAGGTTGAATATCAGGACAAAGATTCCTTCGCGATAGATGTGCGTTTCGCGCCGCAAGATAGAGATGCATTTTTAGCTGCGTTCTCAGCTGCAGGTTCGACAATTGGTACTGATGAGGCTATCTCTGTTGTTATATGGACGACAACACCTTGGACGTTGCCGTCAAACCAAGCAGTCTGTCTGCACGCCGAGTTAGACTATGCGCTGATTCGCTGTGAGCTCGATCAAGGTACTGAGCTGCTCGTTGTAGCGAAGGACATGCTTGAAAAAATCATGAGTCGCTATAAGTGCGAGTCTTTCGAGATAGTGGCTCAGGCGACCGGCGCAGCGCTTGAAAATCAAATCCTTGCACATCCCTTCGTCGAAAGAGAAGTGCCGCTGATTCTAGGTGAACACGTAACCATCGAGGCTGGTACCGGAGCTGTGCACACGGCACCCGACCACGGTGTCGACGATTTTAATGTCGGTGCGCTCTATGATATAGGCACCTTGAACCTTGTCGACGAGAACGGTGTGTTTACTCAAGCTGCTGGCGAGTTCGCCGGCGCTCACGTCTACAAAGTCGATGAAGACATCATCGCTAAGCTGCGTGATGTGAAGGCGTTGGTCGCCTTGGATAAGATCACTCACAGCTACGCACATTGTTGGCGCACGAAGACTCCTCTGATTTATCGCGCTACGCCGCAGTGGTTTATTAGCATGAGCGAGCAAGACCTGCTGGGTAAATCATTGGCTGCTGTCGAAAATGTTAAGTGGATTCCCGATTGGGGCAAGGCGCGCATCGAACTCATGTTGAAGGGCAGTCCTGATTGGTGCATCTCACGCCAACGGACTTGGGGCGTACCGATTACCCTGTTCGTCAACAAGGAAACGCAGGCTCTGCACCCTCAGACTGCTGAATTGATCGAGCAGGTAGCGCAGCGTATCGAGAAGACGGGCATTGAGGCATGGTTCGAGTTGGAGCCCCAGGAATTACTCGGCGACGATGCGGTAAATTACGAGAAAGTAACCGACACCCTTGACGTCTGGTTCGATTCGGGAGTGAGTCATTATTCTGTCATTGCTAAAAGAGATGAATTAACCTATCCGGCCGACCTCTATTTGGAAGGATCAGACCAGCACCGTGGATGGTTTCAGTCCTCTTTGAAAACAGCGGTGGCAATGAACGAGTCGGCGCCCTACAAGGAAGTGCTAACCCACGGATTCTTTGTGGATGCAGACGGTAAGAAGATGTCGAAGTCCTTGGGCAATACCGTTGCGCCAGATCTAATATTTAAACAGTATGGCGCCGATATTCTGCGCCTCTGGGTTGCCGCCACAGACTATCGCGGTGAGATGACTGTATCGGATGAAATTTTTAAAAGAGTAGCGGACTCCTATCGCAGAATTCGAAACACCTCGAGATTCATGCTTTCCAATCTCAACGGTTTCGATCCTGAGAAAGATCAGGTAAAGGCTGAGGAAATGATCGCCGTCGACTATTGGATAACTCGGCAGTGTCAGCAACTGCAGAAAGAGATTATCGAGCACTATGACAACTACAATTTTCTGAATATCTATCAGAGGATACATAGTTTTTGTGTGGTCGAGCTCGGGGGCTTCTATCTCGACGTTATCAAAGACAGGCAGTACACCACTCAGGCTGATAGCTTGGCTCGGCGCTCGACGCAGACGGCTCTGTTTCACATTCTTGAGATGTTCAGTCGCCTGATTGCGCCGATACTCAGTTTTACAGCCGATGAGATCTGGCAGAATATCCCAGGTGCTAGAGAGGAGTCTGTATTTCTTTCCAATTTCGCCGATGGGATCGCCGACTACCCAGAATTGAGCGCCTTTCCTGATGCATTCTGGCAGCAGTTACTCGCGGTAAAGACCGCGGTGAACAAAGAGCTTGAAGCGAAGCGAGCGGCTAAGGTCGTCGGCGCCAGCCTGAGTGCGGAAGTCGATATCTACTGTGACGATGCTCTCGCGCAATCACTGGCCAGCCTGGAATCCGAGCTGAAGTTCGCGCTGATCGTGAGTAGGGTAACCGTCCACTCGTTGTCCGAGGCCCCAATCGACGCAAGTTCAACCGAACTAGACAATATAAAGTTAGCAGTTTCTGCGTCAGAGCATGAGAAGTGTGAACGCTGCTGGCACCATACTGAGGACATAGGCCAGAGCGCCGCTCATCCTTCACTCTGCAAACGCTGTGTCGTTAATGTCGACGGAGAAGGCGAAGCACGCGATTTCGTATAGGGCACCTCTGAACAATTCTATGGTTCCGCTAGTTTTTCAATTTCGGATAAAGCAATGACTCTTGATACAACACAGAGCATAGCGGCTGGCTCACTCGTTAGCCTACATTTTTCTCTCGCTCTCACCACTGGTGAGTTAATCGATAGCAATTTTGAGCAACCGGCGGCGAGCTTTCGTTTGGGCGATGGCAGTATGCTGCCCGGCTTCGAACAAGTGCTTCTTGGCCTAAGCAAAGGCGATGAAATCGAGGCCACGTTAGGCGCGGAGCAGGCCTTCGGGAAAATTAACGCCGCAAACAGACATCGATTCCCCATTGCCAAGTTTCGGAATTTGCTGGAAGATGACTTGATACCCACCGAGGTGGGTGCCGTTGTTTCATTCAAGGACGCGGGCGGATTCGATCTTCCCGGTGTTGTCGCAGAACTAACAGAATCGATGGTGGTGGTTGATTTTAATCATCCACTCGCAGGCAAGGAAATAGTTTTCAAGGCGCGGATTAATTCGGTAATCGACGCCGACGTGGAAGCCGTCGAAATAAAAGTATAGTCATCCTGGCATTCTAATCTCGAGGCGATAGTGAGCATTCAAGTTGTAAACGATGCATCGACTACAACATCCATACGTCTGGCGAACCCCAGAGGTTTTTGCGCGGGTGTGGATCGGGCGATAGATATTGTAAATCGAGCCCTAGATATTTTCGGTGCACCAATCTATGTTCGTCACGAAGTGGTCCACAACAAATTTGTTGTGGATACGCTGCGTAAGCGCGGGGCAGTTTTCGTCGATGAACTAGCAGATATTCCGGTTAAAGATGAGCGTGGCAGATCGTCAATTGTTATCTTTAGCGCCCATGGCGTGTCGATCGCCGTGAAAGACGAGGCGCGTAACAAAGGCTATAAGGTATTCGATGCAACTTGTCCGTTAGTGACTAAGGTGCACCTTGAAGTGACGAAGTTTAGCCAGGCAGGCAGGGAGTGCGTGTTAATTGGTCATCAATTTCATCCGGAAGTTGAAGGCACGATGGGCCAATACGATAAAACGGCTGGCGGTCAGATCTATTTGGTGGAGTCCGTGGATGATGCACAGAAACTTGAGGTGAATAATCCAGAGAATTTGAGTTATGTAACTCAAACTACATTGTCTATGGATGATACTTCCAAGGTTATCGATGCGCTGCGGGAGAGATTTCCATCGATCAAGGGGCCGCGCAAGAAAGATATTTGCTACGCGACGCAGAATAGACAGGACGCAGTTAAGCAGTTAGCCCTAGAATGTGAATTGTTGCTCGTGGTGGGTTCACCGAATAGCTCGAATTCAAATCGACTAAAGGAATTAGCGGAGAGGCTGGGCTGCGAATCTTATCTTATCGATAGTGTCGAGGACATCGACCCACGATGGTTCAAAGGGAAGTCAAAGTTTGGTATTACCGCTGGAGCTTCGGCGCCCGAGGTTCTGGTACAGCAGGTAGTAGAACGGTTGCGCGAGATCTGCCATCAGGAGCCAGAGGAGTTAGAAGGGGTTGAGGAGAACATCGTCTTTAGTATGCCTCGCGATCTGCGCGGCTAAATCCGTATTTCCCACATCCGCTCAATCTTACATCTTCACGAGCTCTTCAAGCTTTTCCTGCAGCGCCGTCAATGCGGCCGACATCTGTTCTGCTTTTCCACGCTCTTTGGCGACTACCGCTTCCGGAGCATTGTCCATAAACTTTTTGTTGTTCAGTTTCGCAGACACAGCCTTCATGCCAGATTCTAGCTTCGCTATTTCTTTCTCCAAACGAGCGCGTTCCGCTTCGACATCGATAAGACCTGCCATCGGCACGAGGATCTCGATATCACCATGGAGCTGAGTGGCCGCAGCGGGCACTTCCTCCTCTGGATTGAGCCATTGGATGCTTTCTAGCTTTGCTAGTTTCTCAAGATAGGGGCGGTATTCTTCGAGCTTCGCCAGATCGCCTCCTGTTCCCTTGTTGAGAAAAACTGGAATGGCCTTGGCAGGTGAGATATCCATCTCGCCACGGATATTTCGAATAGCGACAATGATGCCTTTAATCCACTCTATGCCCTGCTCGGCGTTCTGATCGACGTTCGCCTCATCAGGTTGCGGATAGGGTTGTAACATGATGCTCTCGCCCTGAATGTTCAAGAGTGGAGCAATACGCTGCCAAATTTCTTCCGTGATATATGGCATGAAAGGGTGCAATAACCTAAGACTCTTCTCCATAATGTTCAACAACATCCATCGTGTCGCCTGAGCCTCGTTCGGCTTATTTTCCTCATCCCATAGCACGGGTTTAGAAAGTTCGACATACCAGTCGCAGTACTCGTTCCAGATAAATTCCTGTAGGGTCTGAGCGGCAAGATCGAATCGGTAGTTTTCCATACATTCTTCGATACTCGATGCAGTCTGTTCGAAGCGGCTGCTGATCCATTTGTCGGCAATGGATAGATGCTTAGTCGATATGCTGGAGCCATCAACAACTGCTTTGTCCTCGCAGTTCATGAGTACGTAGCGCGCAGCATTCCAAATCTTGTTGCAGAAGTTTCGATAGCCTTCGGTTCGGCCCAAGTCGAATTTAATATCTCGGCCGGTTGAAGCTAGAGAATAAAAAGTGAAACGCAGGGCATCGGTGCCATAGCCCGCGATGCCTTCAGGGAATGCATCACGCGTGTGTTTTTCGATCTTTGCTTTGAGCTGCGGTTGCATCATGTCCGCCGTTCTCTTTTCCACTAGCTCGTCGAGCTCTATGCCGTCAATGAGGTCGATTGGGTCGAGTATGTTCCCCTTCGACTTGGACATCTTCTGTCCCTGCTCATCTTTGACTAATCCTGTGATATACACCTTCTTGAATGGGATCTCACCGGTAAATTTCAGGGTCATCATGATCATGCGGGCGACCCAGAAAAATATGATGTCGAAGCCAGTCACTAGAACGTCGGTTGGGTGGAAACGGTCAAAAAATTCACGTTCATTCGGCCAGCCCAGCGTCGAGAATGTCCATAAGGCGGAGGAAAACCAGGTATCTAAGACATCTTCATCCTGGCGCAGTGAAACATCATCGCCCAGATTGTGTTTCTCTCTAATCTCGGCCTCAGTCTTGCCAACATAGACCTTTCCATCTTCGTCATACCAGGCCGGAATACGGTGCCCCCACCAAAGTTGTCGACTGATGCACCAATCCTGTATGTTTCGCATCCAGGCGAAGTAGGTGTTCTCCCAGTTTTTTGGCACAAATTCTATGTCGCCATCTTCGACCGCTTTTATTGCCGGATCGGCTAATGACTGTACGGACACATACCATTGATGCGTCAGATAAGGCTCGATGATTACGCCACTGCGGTCACCTCTAGGCACTTTCAATTTATGTGGCTCTATCTTATCGACAAGCCCTAGTACTTCTAAATCTTCTACAATCTTCTTGCGCGCTTCGAATCGATCCAGGCCTTGATACACTGCCGGTGCGTTCTCATTTATGCAGGCCTCGTCAGTGAGGATATTGATGACCTCTAAGTCATTGCGCTTGCCCACTTCGTAGTCGTTGAAATCATGCGCCGGCGTAATCTTCACGCAGCCTGTTCCAAATTCGGGGTCGGCATAGTCATCGGCTATTATCGGTATCTGTCTATCGCAAAGTGGTAGTTCAACAAATTTCCCGATGAGATCTTTATAACGTTCATCATCTGGATGAACGGCGATTGCACTATCGCCCAATAAAGTTTCTGGCCTAGTCGTTGCAATAACTATATGACGGCTCGGATCATCGGCGAGCGGATAGCGGAAATGCCACAGCGAGCCATTTTCTTCCTCGGAGATAACCTCTAGGTCAGAAACGGCAGTAAGTAGTTGTGGATCCCAGTTAACGAGGCGATTGCCGCGATATATCAAACCCTCTTCATAGAGTTCGATGAAGACTTTTTCAACCACACAGGAGAGCTGCTCATCCATGGTAAAGCGCTCGCGGGTCCAATCTAGCGAGGATCCGAGGCGGCGAATCTGCTCGGTGATTATGCCGCCAGACTCTTCTTTCCAATCCCATACTTTCTTAACGAATTGCTCGCGGCCAACTTCCTGGCGCGAAGAGCCTGCTGCGTTTAGCTTTCGCTCCACAACCATTTGAGTTGCGATACCCGCGTGATCGGTACCAACCTGCCAAAGCGTCGAGCGGCCGAGCATGCGGTGATAGCGGATGAGTGCATCCATAATCGCGTTCTGGAAGCCATGACCCATGTGGAGCCGGCCGGTAACGTTAGGAGGTGGGATGACAATGCAATAGGGGTCGCCATCGCCTTGAGGTGCGAAATAACCACGCTCTTCCCAGGTCTTATACCACTGATTTTCCAGCTGTTTTGGTTGGTAAGTCTTGTCCATACTGATGAGTGTTTGCCATGCTTAAAAAAGGCGCAATTATACATGAAGAGACAGGGCTTTGCCGGATTAAGCGGCATTCTGCGACCCGTCTAAAATTCAGAGTTTGAAGGTTTCGATCTGGTAATCTTTACCCGCGTAGTCGCGATATCTATTCCGACCCTGCTCTAGACTTTCTGGGTCGGCACTAATGACTTCGTTGATACGACTGAACTGATCTCCAGCCAGACTGGCTTGCTTGCCAAGATTAATCAATACGTCGGCATGTTTGGCGCCTGCCAAGCCTGTGCCCAGAGACACGGGGTCGCGACTTTCGTTGCTGCCCTCTAGTGTTCTATGGGGGATGAAGCTGCTGGATGCATACTGCCAGAGCAGATCGTCTAGCAATTTCGATTGCTGCGCAGATTCTGTCTGGATATGGATGCGATGTCCGAGTGAATAGGCTTTTTCCGTTAGCCTACACACAAACAGTAGTCGAGATTGCACCTCGCTGCTTGGGAGTGTGTAGAAATTAACTTGAGTCACGGTTTCTAGGTTCTGCTTCTATTAATTTAGGTCTGCTGATCTAGGCTTTTTGCTGACTTAGGTATTCAACCAATAATGCGACGGGGCGTCCGGTGGCGCCCTTCTGTGCGCCGGAGTGCCAAGCAGTGCCGGCTATATCGAGATGCGCCCATTTAAATTTCTCAGCGAATCTAGAGAGAAAGCATGCGGCAGTAATGGTTCCGGCTCGAGGGCCGCCGATGTTGGCGATATCTGCAAAATTACTGTTTAGCAGTCCCTGGTATTCCTCCCATAGCGGCAGTGGCCAGACGCGGTCGAGGCTGCTCTTTCCGGAGGCGATCAATGCTTCAGATAATTTATCATCGTTACTGAGTAGGGCGCTAACATGCGATCCAAATGTCGCTACTGCGGCTCCGGTTAGCGTCGCAACATCGATAACACTGCGCGGCTTGTAGCGTTCTGCGTAGGTGAGTACATCGCACAGTACGAGGCGACCTTCGGCATCGGTATTGAGCACTTCGATAGTCTTACCGGCCATGCTCGTTACGATGTCACCGGGCTTGGTTGCGGTGCTGCTAGGCATGTTCTCAACGGCTCCAATCAGGCCAACTATATTGATGGGTAGCTTCAACTGTGCAACTGCGGCCATGGTGCCTATGACACTCGCCGCCCCACACATATCGAATTTCATTTCATCCATCGCGCCGCCGCCTTTCAGGCTGATGCCGCCAGTGTCGAAAGTGACTCCCTTGCCAACCAACACATGGGGTTTGCTATCTGCTTTGGCTCCCTTGTACTCCATCACGATCAGCTTAGCTTCTTCAGCGGAGCCAGCGGAGACGGAAAGCAGTGAGCCCATTTTCAGCCGGTTCATCTGCTTCTCGCCGAGGATCTTCACCTTCATAGAGCTATGCTTTTTGCCTATCGCTGTGGCTTCGTCGGCTAGGTAGCTTGGCGTGCAGACATTACCGGGTAGATTGCCAAGGTGGCGTGCACGGTTGATTCCGGCGCCAATAGCGCTGCCAGATTTGAGCGCTTCCTCCAGTGACTTCCTGCGCACACCCTTGCTGGGCGAGACGCTGATCAGCTTCACGCTGACCGCCTTGCTCTTCGTGCTCTTGGTTTCATTGTATCTATAGCTAGCTGTTTCGGCTTCCTGAGCGAGTCGCTTGAAGACCCACGCAGCGGTCTCGTCTTTCACACTTAGGCTGGCTACGGCGAAGTGGACACTGGCAGAGTTCGATGCAAATACAGCCTTGAGTCCGGCTGTGAGCATTCTAGCCGCGTTCTTAGCATCTAATTTCTTCCTCTCACCACCTCCAATTAGCAGCAGGCGCTTGCTCTTTAGACCGACAGGGTTATACACGAGTTGCGTCTGACCCAGCGTGCCAGTGAAGTCTTCCGAGCGGACGATCTTGCTAATGCCTTTATTGCTCACCTTATCGGCGAGCTGCGCTTCCTCGCTTAAGCTACCCTTGTTCCAGACGACGACAGCGATGCAATCGGAATTAATCTTATCTGCGGCACCGGCCTTGATTGAATACTTCATGTTTTGATGAGCCCCTACTACGGCCAAAAATCGACCCGAATTCTATTGAGAGATAATCCTAAAGATATTCAGACACTTAAGCAACAAAGATGACAGGAGTGGGGAAATGGGGAAAAATTAAAGATAAAAAGGTTCACATTTCTGCGAATAATTGACTAAACTCTTGAACCAATTTGGCCTTTGCCTGTCTCACTAATGTTGATGCAGTAACGTTTTAAAGGAGTAGCTATGCCAAGAGTAAAGGTCACCCCACCTGATCAATTTTTGTTCAGCATGGAACGTCGTATTGGCATCAGTGATGTGAACTACGCAAAACACCTCGATAGCATAGCGATGGTGAAAATCCTGCACGAGGCTAGATTGCAGTTTCTTGCGAGTCTTGGCTTTACTGAAGGTAATATCTTTGGCTTGGGCATGGTGGTCACCGATCTCGCGGTTGAATATCGCTCCGAATCGTTTGCCAATGACATGCTTGTCATTGATGTGGGTGTTAGCGGCTTTAATCGTTACGGATTCGACATTGGCTTGCAGGTCACCAACAGCGCACTTGAGACGGTGGTCTGCAACGGCAAGATGGGGGTCGTCTTCTTCGACTTCGATAAGCATCAAATCATAGACGTGCCGCCTGCATTTAAGGTATTACTTGGACGCCAGGAATCCCAGGTCGCTTGATTCGCACTTCCCTGTTTTTCAGCCTAACGTTACACCCCTATTTCGAGTAAACTGTGGGCTCTTCCAAGTAACGGACGTGCCCCAGTTTGATCATATTCCGCTACCTCACTAAGCAAATCCTACAAGTAATGGCGGCAGTCACACTAATCCTTCTAGTCGTGGCGCTAACCAGCCGCTTCATCCAATACCTTTCTCAGGCGGTAGCCGGGGAACTGGCATCGGACGTTCTATTCTTGCTCATGCTCTATAGGTTGCCCGATTTCCTGTTGGTAATTCTTCCTCTCGCGCTGTTTCTCGGAATCCTATTAGCCTATGGCCGGATGTACGCCGACAATGAGATGGTGATTTTGATCGGTAGCGGGTTTAGCCAGAAAAGGCTCCTATTAGCTACGCTCGGAACCTCGTCGATCGTGATGATAGTCGTGGCAGTGCTCAGTCTTCAGTTGGCACCCTGGGGAGTGCGGAACACCGAGCAGTTGAAGCAGAATCAGGATCAGCTTACCGAATTGGATCTCATTGTTGCAGGAAAATTTCAAAGCTTCGGAGGTGGCAATCGCGTGACCTATGCTGAGCGTATTGATGCCTCAACGGAAGGTGAACGTCAGCTACAGAATGTCTTCGTCGCAGTTAGTGGTGCCGAAGATGAGGCAGGGCAGAGCAGTCCTCGAATCATTGTTGCCGAGTCGGCGCGGCCTGAGATCGACTCCGAAACTGGTGCTCGCTTCATGCGGCTCGAGAATGTATTGCAGTATGATGGGGTGCCCGGCGCCTTGGAGTTCAGTATAGGTCAGTTCGATGTGCAATCTATCGTCTTGCCCGATTCGACTAGCATCGAACCCATATTGGAGGAAGAGTCGCTCACCACGAAGCAGCTCATTGGTTCGGATCTACCCGAGCACCAAGCCGAATTGCAGTGGCGAATTTCGACACTGCTGCTCATTCCGATAATTACTCTTATTGCCGTCCCCCTCAGCAAGGTCGATCCGCGGCAGGGTCGCTACAGCAAGTTGGTGCCAGCGGCTTGTCTGTATGCCGTCTATTTCATGCTGCTGCAATTTTCCAAGGATATGATCGCCGCAGAGAATCTGCCCGCCTTGGTAGGCATGTGGTGGGTGCATGCTTTCTTTATCGGCATAGCATTGCTCTGCTATCGGTTCCCTAGTTTCGGTAGATCGTTTTCCCTAGGTGGTTCTAGTTGAATGCGGTGTCGCATGAGTCACTCTTTCATAAGTCGTTTTCTCACAAGTTAAGGAAAGGCTAGTCTCGCATCATGGTGAAGATTGATAACCATATTCGCAACACAGTGCTGCTCGCTATGCTGGTTGTCGTATCACTTATCATTTCGCTTGATCTGGTATTCGCTCTAGCCGAAGAGATCGCTGATACCGATGAAAATTACTCGTTGATGAACGCTCTCAGCTTTATCATATTGACACTTCCCACAAGCATCTATGAGTTGCTGCCTTTTGTCGCGTTAGGTGGAGCTCTAATCGGGCTTGGAATATTGGCATCCAATAATGAGTTGATTGTACTGCAGGCCGCGGGAGTTAGCGTATGGCGAATTGTCTGGTCTGTGCTGAAACCTACTATGCTAATTATGCTGTTGAGTCTATTGCTTGGAGAGTACATCGCCCCCCCGCTGGAGCAACTCGCGCAGAGCAATAAGGCGGTGCAGCAGAGTGGCAATGACTCAATCGCTTCGGAGCAGGGGACGTGGCGTAAAGTCGGCAATGAATATATTCACATCAATGCCATCGCGCCTGGTGGTGAACTGCTCTATGGTGTGACGCGTTATGAGGTTGGCAGTAATCGCAATATCTTGTCTAGCAGTTTCGCAGAATTTGCTACCTACATAGAGAGAGAAGACTCGAGTTACTGGCAGCTTAGCAATGTGAGAGAGAGTAGATTTGAGCCGGGTGCGATCTCTGCTCAGGAATACCTGCAGGTAGACTGGCAGATTGACCTGTCGCCCGAGCTGTTGTCCGTACTGTTGGTGGAGCCAGACCGACAGTCGATCTCGGGCCTTTATCGGTTTGCGCAATTCTTCGATGCCCAAGGCTTGGATTCGGCTACATATTTTCTCGCGTTCTGGAAAAAACTGCTGCAACCTATTGCGACGCTCGCGTTGGTAATCCTCGCCATATCATTTGTCTTCGGGCCGTTGCGGGAATCGACAATGGGTTTTAGAGTGTTTGTGGCGCTCGGTATTGGCCTAGTGTTTACTATCATACAGCGGCTGATGGAACCGGCGAGTTTGTTGTATGGATTTAGTCCGTTACTTGCGGTACTGACGCCAATTTTCTTTTGCGGGTTACTGGGGCTCTTTTTGATGAGGCGTGTGCGTTGATTGTCCCGTCGTAAAATAAACGAGCCATACTACGAGTTTTTTAGAAATAATTTAGATAGAGAGTAATTAATGAATGCTTACTTAGTTTTAGATCTCACGATTCACGACATGGAAAGTTTTACCGAATACGTGGAGAAGATTCCTGCCGTAATTGGTAAACATGATGGGAGTTACGCGGTTCAGGGGCAGATACCCACCGTCCTGGAAGGTGATTGGAAGCCCGATCGATTGGTCGTTATAGAATTCCCCTCACGAGACAATGCTAAGGCGTTCCTAGCAGACCCAGAGGCGCAGGCTCTGTTTGCTATTCGACATCGAGCGACGACAAGCAAGTTGTTGTTGGTAGATGGCACAGAATAGTATTGGAGATGTAGCTATGACAGAAACTAGAGTTGGTGCAGGATCCTGTCTCTGTGGAGCGATTAGTTTCACGGCAAAGAAGATGACAACTAACGTCGCCGCCTGTCACTGCAATAGTTGCAGGAAATGGGGTGGAAGCGCGTTTATGGAAGTAAACTGTGGCCCCGAAGTAGAGTTCAACGATGTCGATAAGCTTTCAGTTTTCGATTCCTCAGAATGGGCGGAGAGGGGATTCTGTTCTGCCTGTGGTAGTCATCTTTTCTATCGCTTAAAAGAAACACAGGAGCATATGATGCCGGTCGGTCTATTCGATGATGATAGTGGCCTGGTTTTTCGGCGGCAGGTATTTATCGATGAGAGGCCTCACTATTATCAGTATTCGAACAAGACCGAGGATTTAACTGGAGAAGAACTCTTCGCTCAGTTTGCGCCAGCGGAAGACTGAAGTTCTAATTGGCCGAAGCGAGTCTAGTCTTCTAATCGAAAGGGCGATGGGACTGTGGTAGCAGCACTACCTTGCTGTGAGACATTTTGTCGTGAGCCGCATCGCCATTACTATCCAGATAGATTGATAGGTAGCCGAGCCCGAGGAGGAAGAATGCGGGCCAGGCAGCGATATAGCGAATCACGCCCTGTTTGAAATCGATCAGACCGCCATCCAGAGATTCGACCTTGATCCGCCACGCGATCATGCCGAGAGTTTGACCACTGCGTGTCCAGAACCAGATATAGAAGCCGCTGCCGCTAGCTACCATGATGGTGAACAGTATCGCGTCGAGTAGGGGGTCGGTCTGCACTACGCCATCGACTAGCTGATTCGACTCTGTGCCGACAATGAGTTGCAGACTAAATCCAAGCACCATCCAGATGGCCGCTACCAGAAAACCATCGTAGAGCAGGGCGGCCAGACGCCGCATCAAGCCTGCTCTTGGAAGGGGTTCCGATGCTTCGCTTACTTGTTCTACATCAGTCAATGGTCGGTAACCCTAGAGATTCTTAAAGCTCTTTAACAGCTTGAATTAGTTCGCTAGCTGCCTTCTGCCCATCTCCGAATAACATCTTTGTATTGTCCGCAAAGAACAGTGGGTTTTCTACACCCGAGAATCCAGTTCCGCGTCCGCGCTTAATAACAATTACGTTGTCGGAATCGATGGCATCGAGAATCGGCATGCCGAATAGTGGGCTGCTGCTATCGCTCTTCGCCGAAGGATTCACGACATCGTTGGCGCCGATAACTAGTGCCACGGTCGTGTTCTTAAAGTCGGCGTTGATGTCTTCCATGTCATAGATCATGTCATAGGGTACACCGGCTTCGGCGAGCAATACGTTCATATGTCCTGGCATGCGGCCGGCTACAGGGTGAATAGCGAACTTCACGTTGACGCCTTTCTCGGTCAGAATTTGCGTGAGCTCCCAGATCTTATGCTGCGCTTGAGCAACAGCCATGCCGTATCCGGGGATGATGACAACCTGGCTAGCGAAAGACATAAGAATGCCGGCATCCTGAGCCTGAATCTCTTTCATCACACCTTCGATACCGTCTCCGCTTGCTGCAGCGGCATCTGTCCCGACGCCGGCAAAGAATACGTTCGCAACCGAGCGATTCATTGCCTTCGCCATTAGCTGTGTTAGCAGGGAGCCGGCCGAGCCGACAACGATACCTGCGATGATCATCGCCGCGTTGCCGAGTACATAGCCTTCGAAACCCACTGCGAGACCAGTTAACGCATTAAATAGTGAGATGATCACGGGCATGTCCGCGCCGCCGACGGGAACGGTAATGAAGATGCCTAACACTAAGGCGAGCAGATAGAAAATGATGATCGTGTCGATGCTATTGGTGAAGTAAATAGCAACGGCGAAGCCTACAGTGACGATTGCGAGCAGGGCGTTGATGATATGTTGCATCGGTAGCAATTTACTGCGATTCAATCGGCCGTCCAGCTTGGCCCAGGCGATTATGCTTCCGCTGAATGAGATTGTGCCAATGATGGCGCCGAGAATACCGAGGACTGCCACATCGGCACCGAGCATGTCGGCTACCGTTGCGCTTCCAGTCACATCATGTGCGGCCTCGTTGCTGGCCTTGATCAATTCGACGGCGGCGATGGCAGCGGCCGCTCCACCTCCCATGCCGTTATACATGGCAATCATCTGTGGCATGTCGGTCATGGCGACTTTCTTGCCGCTATACCAGGCATAACCACCGCCTAGAGCTATCGCAATGAGTATCAAAATGATGTTGATGCTGACCTGATCGCTATCGAGTATTTGCGGCGACATGAAGGTGGCAAGGGTCGCGAGCACCATGCCTGCGCCTGCCCAGAGTATTCCGCGTCTTGCGGTAACTGGCGAACTCATTTGCTTGAGGCCTAGAATGAATAGCGCTGCTGCTATCAGATAGGCCGCTTGGATTAGAGTTTCCATCTAAGAATCCTCGCCTTTTGTTTTCTTGTCGCTAGGCCTAAACATCTCCAGCATGCGCTCGGTGACCACATAGCCGCCTACCGCGTTGCCCGCGCCTAGTAAGACGGCGATAAAACCGATTATTTGTTGCGTGGTTGTTTCGGCGATGCCTAGCGCGACCATCGCACCAACTAGAACAATGCCGTGGACGAAGTTTGATCCTGACATGAGGGGCGTGTGCAGGATAACTGGCACCTTGCTGATAATTTCGTAGCCCGTAAAGCCGGCTAGCATGAATATGTAGATTGCCGCGAGACCTTCGATCATGAGGATGCTCCTTCTAGCTGTTCTTTGATGCCGGCATGGTGAATCTCGCCGCCATGGGTGATCAGACTTGCGTTAAGGATCTCGTCTTCGAGATCGATATTGATAGCGCCATCTTGAATCAATAGTTCCAAAAAGTTGAGTAGGTTCTTCGCGTACAACTCGCTGGCATGATTGCCAACCATGCTAGGTACGTTGGCTGGTCCATAGATCTTTACGCCCTTGTGCAGAACAGTCTCGTCAATTTTAGTCAGTTCGCAGTTGCCGCCGCCTTCGGCTGCAAGGTCCACGATAACGGATCCACCACGCATTCCCTCGACCATCTCAGTGCTGATGATTAGTGGAGAAGGGCGTCCTGGTATCGCTGCTGTGCTCACTACCACATCGGCGGCTGCCACATGTTTGGCAAGAATAGCTTGCTGTTGTTGGCGTTCTTCGTCGGTAAGCTCTCTGGCATAACCGCCGCTGCCTTCCGCCTTGATCTCGATGTCGACAAATTTCGCACCTAGCGATTCGACCTGCTCCTTCACCGCAGCTCGAACATCATAGCCTTCCACAATCGCGCCGAGACGTCGGGCTGTGGCGATCGCCTGTAGGCCTGCAACGCCAGCACCGATAACCAAGACCTTCGATGGTCTGATCGTACCAGCAGCAGTCGTCAACATCGGGAAGAACTTGCCGAGGAGGTTGCTGGCTAGAAGCACGGCCTTATAGCCCGCGATGGAGGCCTGTGATGAAAGAGCATCCATAGCCTGCGCTCTGGATATTCGAGGTACCAATTCCATTGAGAACGCGCTGATGTTTTTTGCTTTGAGTTTGTTGAAGCGTTCCAGATCTGAATGTGGATTGAGGTATCCAATCAGAATCGATCCGTCCTTGAGCTGCTCGATCTGCTCGTCTGTAGCAGGATTTACGGTCAGGCAGATATCGGTCTTGCCGAGTATTTCGGCGGAAGAGGCGGCAATCTCAGCATTTTCGTAGTATTTATCGCTATAGCCTGCAAGCTCCCCGGCACCGGTTTCCAGAGTTACTTGGATATCCTGCTTCGCCAGTCGATTTACGATATCTGGCACTAATGCGACCCGCTGTTCGCCTTCGCGAACTTCTTTAGGGACACCGATTTTGATCGTCATACTGAACCTCAGATGTTCAATTTCTCATGAAGGGCGCAGTATATAACGATCCTCATCAAGTGCAAGTTAGTGAAAGTTGGTGCAAGTTCGCGTAATTATTGAGTTTTCGGCTTATCTCAGCAAGCAGATTTTGCTAGAATCCGAGCCCCGCCAGACTCTATGGCCCACACGCTAGGCATCTCGGGACGCCTAGTTTTTAACTTGCATCAGGACTTCAGCATGACTGCCCAAGCGCATACCCGTCATATCAATTTGCTCGATACAACACTGCGAGATGGCGAACAAACCCAGGGTGTTTCCTTTTCTGTTAATGAGAAGGTGAATATAGCCCGCGCACTACTGCAATCCCTGAAGGTGGATCGCATCGAAGTTGCTTCCGCCTGTGTGTCAGATGGTGAGAAGGTTGCTGTGTCACAGATTACTGAGTGGGCCGATTCGGTCGGCATGATCGACCGTGTTGAGGTGTTGGGTTTCGTCGATCATAAGCGTAGCGTGGACTGGATTGCGAGTGCGGGTGGAAAGGTTATTAATCTTCTAGCGAAGGGCAGCGAGAAGCATTGCCGCGAACAATTGGGTAAGACGCTTGAGGAACACGTGGCGGATATTGAGAAAACTGCAAGCTATGCGAAAGAGCAGGGCCTGAGTGTCAATATGTATTTGGAAGACTGGTCCAATGGTTATGCAAATAGCCGAGACTATGTGACGGGGTTGGTGGAAGGCACTAAACAATGTGGGATAGGGCACTATCTATTGCCGGATACCCTGGGCTTGATGTCGCCAGAAGAGGTCACCGCCTCATTGAAGGACATGCTGGAAAGCTTCCCTGATTTGACTTTCGACTTTCATCCTCACAATGACTACGGCCTGGCTACCGCAAATGTAATGGCAGCAGTGAATGCGGGCATCGATACCATTCACTGCACTATAAACTGTTTGGGTGAGCGCGCCGGAAACGCTTCGCTTGCCGAGGTGGCCGTTGTGTTGAAAGACAAGATGGGCATGCAGTTATCTATAGATGAGACTCGGATTGGATTGCTTAGTCGCATGGTCGAGAATTTTTCCGGCAAGTGGATAGCAGCGAACACACCCGTGGTTGGAGCTGATGTATTTACTCAGACCGCAGGCATACACGCCGACGGTGATCTGAAAGGAGACCTCTATGTGACAGAGCTCAGTCCAGAGCGCTTCGCACGAAAACGGGTCTATGCACTGGGTAAGATGAGTGGCAAGGCATCCTTGATCAACAACCTAGATGAATTGGGCATCAGCCTCTCTAAGGATGATCAGGCGAAGGTACTGAAGAGAATCGTTAAGTTGGGCGATTCGAAGCACATCATTACTTCCGAAGACCTGCCTTTTATCATCGCCGATGTCATGCAGAGTCGTGACTTCCATAACATCACGCTGCTCAATTGTTATATAAGCAGTGGCTTGAATGTTGAGAGCACGGCGAGTATCCGTGTCGAACTAGAGGGTAAAGAATTGCAAGGCTCGGGTTCTGGCAACGGTGGCTTCGCTGCCTTCTTCGATGCTATTGAAAAATTGTTGAAGGAAAGAGGCTTTGAGATGCCTGCGCTATTGAACTATGAGCTGCATATCCCTCGGGGTGGAAATATCGATGCACTAACGGAATGTATCATTACCTGGGAATGGCAGGAGCAGGAATTCAAGACACGCGGTGTCGACTCTAATCAGGTTCTTGCGGGCGTTAAGGCTGCAATGCGCATGATTAACTTGCGCATGCAGGCAGAAAAGCGCTAGCTAAGCCTTTCCCTGTTCCTAATTTTTCTATGTAGGAATAGGGGCCTTGTCTAACTCACTAACGACTAAGTCTCCGAACGCCTGAGTGCTTATCATCTTTACACCCTCTCCCGGCTTCGAAAGGTCGGGAGTAGAATTTCCCTGAGCGAAAACGCTCTGCATCGCGTGCCAAACATTTCTTGCCTCGGCCTCTAGGCCAAAGCTCATTTCTAGCATCATGGCGACAGACCCGATCATGGAATAAGGATTTGCTATGTTCTGGCCAGCAATATCGGGGGCCGATCCGTGTGATGGCTCGTAGTAGGCTTTGTCTGGACCCAGGCATGCCGAAGGCATAAGGCCAAGCGACCCAAGAATACCGCCAGCCTGATCGCTCAATATATCGCCGAACATGTTCTCCATGACCATTACGTCGAACTGACCTGGATTTAGGCAGAGATAGGTTGCCGCCGCGTCTACCAAAATATGTTTCACTTCTACTTCCGGAAAGTCCTGACCGACTTCTTCGAGAACTTCGTTCCACAGAACGCTGGATTTAAGAACATTCGATTTGTGAATATTGTGGAGTACCTTCTTACGCTTCATGGAGGTCTCGAAGGCTACCTTCGCGATATCCGCTATCTGGTCTTCATCGTACTCAAGCATTTCGTTGACGTAGCGCTTTCCTTGGTCGTTGATGCCGGCCTCTTTCTTGCCGAAATACAATCCACCGACAAGCTCGCGAATAATGATGAAATCGATTCCGTCGCCGATGATTTCTGGCTTGAGCGGAGAGAAGTGCGCGAGGTCCTTTGGAAGATAGACGGGTCTAATATTGGCGAAGGTGTTGTAGCGGCGCCTAAGAGGTAGTAGCGCACCACGCTCAGGCTGCATGTCCACAGGAATCTTCTTCGACTCCTCGTGATTGAGACCTATCGGTCCTTTCAAGATCGCATCTGCAGAATCGCATAGCGCCTTCGTGGCTTCGGGAAACGAATGTCCATGGTCGAAGTAGGCATTTGCGCCGAACGCCCCATGTTGTAAGTCTAGTTCGAGGTTATTGCGCGAAGCGACGAGGTTTAGAATCTTTACCGCCTCGGCTGTGATTTCAGGGCCGATTCCATCTCCATCTAATAGTGCGATCTTATATGCGGTCATGTTCTGTCCTTGCCGGAAAATTTGAGGGTAATCTAAAGAGGCTTCTTCAACGAGGCGCGTAATCTACCACGCCGCCTATTTATTGAACAAGTGGAAGACTTAGTGGGAGGAGATTGGTTTAACTGGGGAGATAGGTACGGTCAGGCGAGTGGCTTGAAAAAGCAGAGCTAGTCGCCACTAGTTTAGAGCGGCGACCACCACAGAAATTTGGCGGATAAAAATTAGGGTGAGGATGATAACAACCGCGTAGACCGCGCCGTCCCCCAATTCCAGACCGAAAAAAGTCTTGGGTTTTTGATTCCCAGTATCCGTCTCGGTCTCATTGTGTTCTTCATCGAAACTCATGGTGCTCCCCTTTCTGAAAAAAGCCGAATTTAGCCTTTCCTTCGTTTCGCTTTCTACGCTCCCGCTAGTTTGCGACAGATATATTGGGTTCAGATGCCAAGCAGGCATCCGCACTCAAGACCTATATCGGCAAACTGAGTCGGTACTTCACTCAAGCAGCCTAAGTTGGCGCAATACGATTGGTACCAGTGGGCGGACTTGAACCGCCACTCCCGTGAAGGAACCGGATTTTGAATCCGGCGTGTCTACCAATTTCACCACACTGGCAATAATCGAAATCTGCTTGGCATAGGATGTTAAGTGTGGCACCTCTGAATCCCTTATCAGAAATGCCTTCTAGCCAGACCAGCCGGGCATTATACCAATTGAGCTTGATCCTGCAATTGCTCTCTAGCCTAGATGAATTTGTGCCAATTGGCGAATGCCCGGCTAATTCGCTAGCTCTTTCCCTGACAAGGATTATTCTATAGGCTTGCCATCCTTCCAAATTGATCCGCATGGTTACTTAAAGTAATGCAAATCAGTGATTTCCAATACGACCTTCCAGAGGAGCTAATAGCCAATTACCCTGCCGAAAAGCGCAGTGCGAGTCGACTATTATGCCTGGATGCATCTACCGGAAAACTCCTACATCGACGCTTCGGCCAGCTGTTGGATTTCCTGAAGCCAGAGGACCTCCTAGTCTTTAACAATACTCGGGTAATTCCTGCTCGCCTGTTCGCACAGAAGGAGTCTGGCGGCAAAGTAGAAATACTGATCGAGCGCATGTTAGATGGAAACAGGGTCATGGCGCAGCTACGCGCCAGCAAATCTCCCAAGCCAGGTACTCGCTTAGTTTTCAATGCAGACAATAGGTCGATTCCCGGAGCGGTGGTCGAGGGGAGAGAGAATGAATTCTTTCTGTTGAGTTTTGATGCGGATGTCGATGTTCCTGCGCTACTTGTGCGCGAAGGACATATGCCGCTGCCGCCTTATATAAGACGCAGCGATGAGGAGCTAGATGTCGAGCGCTATCAGACCATCTATGCCGAAAAGGAGGGTGCTGTAGCCGCTCCTACGGCGGGATTACATTTCGACGAGGACTTGTTTGCGGCCCTGCTCGCTAAGGGTGTGGACACAGCCTATCTTACCCTGCATGTTGGTGCAGGTACCTTCCAGCCTATCCGGGTCGACAATGTCCTCGAGCATAAGATGCATAAAGAATTAGTCGACGTCGACGAGAAAGTTTGCCAACAGGTCGCCGCTTGCAAGGAGCGAGGAGGTCGCGTCATTGCCGTTGGCACCACGACGGTGCGTAGTCTTGAGAGTGCTGCCAAAGATTCGCCATTGGCGCCGTTTCATGGCGAAACCGACATCTTCATCTACCCAGGCTATGACTTTCAGGTAGTGGATGCCATGGTGACGAATTTTCATCTATCGGAATCCACGTTGTTGATGTTGGTTAGCGCATTTTCCGAGAAAGATATGTTACTAGGTGCCTATAATGAGGCGGTAGCGCAGAAATACCGCTTCTACAGCTACGGAGACGCGATGTTTATTCATCACTCTGGTGATCGCACCTAGACATGGAATAGACGAAGTAGAAAGTAGCTGCGTGCTAGTTGGCAGTAGCTTAGTTTGAATTTTTCACTGACTCTAAGAAGGCAGTGGATCGGTAGCGGCGCTTGCCACCGTGCGAGGCAGGACGCCGAGCTCGAGCGTACAGGGGTG
>NVUL01000053.1 GCA_002401885.1 SAR86 cluster bacterium | reverse complement strand
AGCAAAACAGTAGCAAATAGACCAGCTCTGCTACTACCCACAGCCTTCCTAACTGCCAGCTCGTTGACTCGATCGTTGGCGCGAATGAGCAAAAGATTACCGATGTTTAAGCAAACTAATAAATAGATGCAAATAGCCATTCCAGCCATGGAGTTAAAAATAGTGAAGGCGCTGGTAAACATTCCATGCGTAAAGGGAATGATCTTGGCCGACCTATTACCGTATATATCTGGAAAATCCAGCGACTGTCGTTCAACCAGCCCCGCTAATTCTAAAGCAGCCTCAGACCTGCTAACTCCAGAGGCGAGCTTGCCGATTATAGAAACACGGGGAGAAGTACCAGGTTGTGCTGCATTGTCGATACTCAATGGCAGCCACAGTTGGGCAGACTGAGGATAGCTAAACCCTTCAGGCATAACACCGATGATTGTGTGTGGAATCTGATTCACTCGACTGCTTTTACCAATGATGCTTGGGTCTCCGGCGTAGTAGCGTTGCCATACACCGTAGCCGAGCAAGACGACTCTCTCTGCACCCACAGCTTCATCGGCAGATTCAAAGGGTCTCCCTAGAATTGGGTTTGTCGCCGCATAGGAAAGAGTTTCTGCGGTAATCCGACCACCGAAAAAGCGCTCCGCATACTCTCCCTCGCTAAGTGTGATTGCTAGCTCGTGAAAAGCACTCAAAGAGTCTAACGAGCTGACACTCTGTTCGATTTCGTTATATTGATACTCGTCGAATGACGAAGTTGTCATCTCACCGTTACGTAAAGTATCTATCTGGCTGACAATGACCAATCTATCACTGTCGGGAAAAGGTAAAGTTGCATACGCAAAATTTTTGACTATCGCATAAAGAGGAATAGTCACCGTATATCCCAGAGCAATAACCAGGACACAAAGAGAGCTAAAACCAATTCTTCTTTTAAGAACTCTTATGGTGTAGGAAAATTCATACCAAAAATTCATAGTGAGCCTCATTATGGTTACTCATAGTGCAGCGCCTCGCCCGGCTCCAGACTTATCAACCGGCGCGCGGGGTTATAGGCAGCAACAAAAACTAACAAGCCAAACCCAACGCTTACGCAAGCAAATACTATGGGCAGCCAACTCATGATTCCCGTAAACAAGATGGTCAGGGAGCTAGAAGCGAGCACGGCGGCACCTCCTCCCAGAAAAAGCCCAAGCGACAAGTACTTCAAAGCCTGACGGACAAATACCCATAGCACCTTCGCATCACTGGATCCAAGTGCACGGCGGATGCCTATTTCCCTTGAACGCTGCCAAACAGATCTGGAAACGAGTGCGTATATACCAGTAACCGCTAACACCAAGGTGAAGAATGCAATATTCGACGAGATCGTGTTTGAAATCGTAGTCATGGCATTCGTCATTTCCAGCACTTCTGACAGGGGGGCGATGAAGGTAATTGGAATATCTCGATCAACTCCGGCCCCCGCCTCTCGTAGAATTTGACGATAGCTATTCGATTTTCCTTCTACCTCGATTGCCACCGAGAATATTTCGCCACTATTTTGTGATGGAACGTTAGATGACGGAGCATCCTGAAGAAAGGGTCGATAGAGACTAAATTCGCTGACCCCCAAAAGTGACCATCGCTGAATGATGTGTGAGGTAACACCAACTACGGTTAACCATTGGGCAGATTCTGTTCCTGGATGTACTTCTATTCGCTTCCCTAAAGCCGATTGATCGGGCCACACCTGAGCAGCGAATAATTCATCTATAATAACTACTGGCAGAGAATCAACATTGTCAGACGAGTCAAAAGTTCTTCCCTCTCTCAATGGTACTTCCAATACATCGAAGTAGTCTTCAGCCACTAGAATAGATTCCTGAGCAGGGTAGCCATTGTTGTCCGAAAGAAGATTACGGCCCTCAAGATTGTAATTGGTTAAGGCGCCATGCTGACTCGGCAAGGCTGAGGTGAACGTCACCTCGGAGATGCCATCTTTTCCTAACAAATTTTGCCGTAGGTTTTGCCTATAAGACTCGCGTGAATTTACATCGGGATAGGCAACGGTTGGAAGATTAACTCTACCGGTGAGATAGCCCACACTCGCAGTGCCATAATCCACGTCAGCCAGATCATTGGCAGCTCCTACCAAAACACCGCACAAGATCAATAGAAAACAGGAGAACACGATCTCCACACTTACGAGGACTACATTGCCTGCAGATTTCGTAGAACCGACAGCTCCCGTTGAACCGGCTGCCAAAACAGTGGAGATGTCCTGCCGAAACACTTTCCAAGCTGCCAGGCCCCCTGAAAACAACCAGATCACCAAGACAACTAACAGGGCGACAATGTAATTTCCAAATTCCCACTCAGAGTCGGACCAGCTAGACCAGACTGGTGAGCTGGTCAGTGTAATCCGTTCAAATATTCCGCTATTCATCGATTCAACGTAGCTGATACAGAAATCTGCCAGAATGAAGCCTAACAGCGAACCCAACATGCAAATCAATAGAGAATCCAAAAGTATGGTTTGAACTATTCGCCAGGGAGTAGCTCCCAGAGCACTGCGAATTGCCAATTCGTTAACGCGTTCGTTAGCTCGAACGACGAACAAGTTGGTCACATTGAGACACACGAGTAACAACAATGCGACTGTTAATGCTGTCAACATATGGTAGAAAATAATCGATGGCGCGATATGTCTGCTGAAAAATGTTGCTGTTGCACCAGCGCTGAGATAAAACTCTGGCTCGCGTTCACCCAGCTGCAGCATCAGTGAATTCACTTCAGCAGCTGCAGAGTCTATGCTTGCATCGTCCGCCAAAACCCCCATTAATCGAACAACTGGTTTATCTCCCGGCTGTAGCGACGTAGGTAATTGGAGAGGAAGCCACAGTTCATTACTAACGGGATAAACGAAGTTCTCTGGCATCACCCCTACAATCGTATGAGGATTACCATTTATCCGGCTGATGGTGCCAACAACACCCTCACGGCCATCATAATAGTTTTGCCATACCTTATAGGAGATCAATACCACGGGGTCAGCACCGGGCACATCATCGCTGGGCAGCAAGTTGCGACCGAAGAGTGGCTCCACCGCGGTTATCTGCAATAGAGACGGAGTAATATGCGCTGCGAAAAATTGTTCAGCAACATCTCCATCACTGACAACCGCATAAGAATCGCGCCATGCTCCAAAAGATTTATAACTTTGAACTGCATCCCGCAAGACCTGATACGTATAACTATCCGTGGTAGGACTCAGCTCAACCTGACGCGTCTCTGGATCAATCCTCTGAATAGCCACATATCTGTCCCCATCGGGAAAAGGCATTGGCGTGTAGACAGAGCCAGTAATAAACGAATACATGGTGACCGATACAGCCATCCCCAGGCCAATCACCAATACGCACAGCCCCACAAAACCAAAATCCTTTCGCAATGATCGCAAGTTATGCTGTATGTCTAATGGCAGGTTCACAATTATTCTCCCTTCCAACTGCAACATCTATCCATAGTGCAGTGCCTCGCCCGGCTCATACTTGATTGCTCTTCGGGCTGGAATGTAAGACGCTAGAATAATTAAAAGGCTAAGGCTGAAAAGAACCCCTACTACGACCCATAGCAATACATTCAGTGACACTAACGTATCTATCGTTCCTAACACTGCTCCTAAGGCAAGAATGGCATTCGAGCCGCCAAGCACGAGACCAAGCGATAAATAAACTGCGCCCTGCTTCAAGAAAATACTGATCACACTAAAATCAGTTGAGCCCAGAGCACGACGTATGCCTATTTCCTTGGTTCGAAGCTGTACTGAGCGAGAGACAACACCGTAGATTCCGATAGCCGAAAGCACAAAAGTGATCATAGAAAGAAGCAAAAACACAGTTCCCATAAAATTCCATGCTAGTACTCTATCTTCGGTAACTTGAGATAACGGCATAAACCCTCTTACGGGAATATTCCTATCTACTCTGTTAACCGCCAGCTTAAGAGTTTTCTCGAAATCGGCTAATGGAGCAGATGCCATTTCTGCCACCTTCAGAACCATTGCCATCGAGGTCACATCATATTGAGCCATTGAGTCTACAAAGGGCAATTGAGCAAGGGGTCTGTAAAAACTCGATCGAGATAAATTTTCCCGGTCAGGTTCGCCGTATATAAGCTGATTGATCACACCTATAACAGTTACCAAATCGATTTGCTGACCCACTCCTAAATTAATCTGTCTTCCAACAGCGAATTCTCCTGGCCAATGTTTCTCCGCGAACAACTGATCAACAATTACTACCGGAGAAGAAAATTCGTTGTCACTACCACTAAAACTTCTACCGGCAATTAAGTTGGCACCGATCAGGTTCAAATAGTTTTCACTCACCCAAATCATGCCAGCTTCAGGGGCGCGATTGTCTACCGTTGCTTCCTGATCAAGTAAAGTGTAACTATACCTTCCAGGATATTCGCCAACGAGGACATTGGCGTAGGCTGAGCTCTCAAAGACATCAGTGCCTAGTAATTCAATTTTCAGTTCATCCAGAAAACGTAGCCTACCTTCTGAACTGGAATATTCACTGCTGTTTAAATCCACCCTACCAGCTAGCAAATTTTCCGCATCAACGCCAAAATCGACCTGATTAGCGCGATACACGAAGGCAACGAAAACCCAGCAAATAATCAACAAGAAGCAGGAAATGACGACTTCGGCACTTACCAATAGTCGAGTTAAGCGGCCAGAACCCACACTACCCGCCGCCTTGCCATCATGATTCAGCACACCGCTTATATCTTGCCGAGTTGCAGTCCATGCAGGATAAAAGCCAGACAAGGCCCATACGAAAATGGCAGCCGCAAATACAATAACGACATCGCTTTTTTCTACAGAAAAACCGAGCCAGAACGGCAGCTCAAAAGAGGAAGCCATCCAATACTCAAGCAGGGCAAGACCCACACCCCCTATGATTAGTCCGAAAAAGGCACCAATAACACAAATTAACAATGACTCCATAAGCACTTGTCGTATCGTGCGCCAGCGAGTTCCACCCACCGCAGTTCTGACCGCGAGCTCGGCAATCCGCTCATTGCTTCTAACAATCAATAAATTACTCACGTTTAGGCAGACCAATGACAAAATGGATATCGCCAATCCGACAAGTAGAGGCACAAAGCGCATAGCGCTGGTGAATATTTGCGAGAAGGTTTTTACGAATCCAACCCTTTCTCGATAGATATCCGAAAATTGCTCATTTACCGATTGTAGAATCGCATTTACCTCAACCTCTGCTGCAGCTAAGTCAACTCCTTCCTTCAGTAAACCGATAGGAGTAAGATTCGCACTTCCCCCCGGCTCCTGATTTGGTTCTAGTTGCAATGGAAGCCACAGATCATTGTGCTTTGGGTACCTGAAATCTTCAGGCATCACTCCCACAATGGAATACAACTCACCATTAATCCTGCTTTGCTGACCTAGTATATTTTCCGAACCAGCATAATAGCTCTGCCATAACTCGTAGCTGATGAGAGCAACAGGAATTGCACCAAAAGAGTCATCGACTGCCTGTAAACTTCTACCGAGTAGTGGTGGTACATTGGTAATAGCGAGCAGGTTTGGGCTAATTCTAGCCGCATTAAATGACTCCGCCGTTTCTCCATCGGTAAAAACTGCTGGAATTTCTCGATACGCGCCTAATTGTTCATAACTGTCAGCGATTTGTGCTATTCGACTGTAGCTAAAAGAATCTAGTTGAACGTTATTCTGTTCATTTGTGCCTTCTCTGATAATTACAAAGCGATCTCCGTTTTCAAACGGCAAACCTTCAAGCCCAATTACCTTCGCCATAAAAATCAGCAACAAACTTACGGCTATTCCCAGGGAAATCACCGCGATGCACAAGGTTGTAAAACCGAGTTTTCTCCGCATCAATCGCAGGGTATACCTCAATTCGAACCAAGAATTCATAACCTTCCCCTCCAGCTACTCATAGTGCAAAGCCTCACCTGGCTCAAACGCAACAAGCCTTCTCGCTGGCACATAGGATGCAATAAACACCAACAATGCCAGACAAGACAAAACTGGCACTGTTACCACCAATATGAATCCATAGTTGGTACCCTGAGAACCGATGGCACCGGCAATCCCATTGACTACTAGTACTCCCCCAACACCACCTATTAGCGCACCAAACAGAAGAAACGACGTGCCCTGCTTCAGGAATATTTTAATTATTTTGAAATTACTTGAACCTAAGGCTCGACGAATGCCAACTTCTTTTCCTCGAGAGAGAACCGAACGCGAAATCACGCCATAGATGCCGATAACGGCGAGAAAAAGAGTAATAAGAGAGATGTACACCATGACATTGTTAGTAAGACCAACGGCTTCCATGATCAAATAAATTGCGCGGGACAATGGCATAACTTCTGATATTGGAACCTCTCGATCAATACTGACGGTTAGCGATTTTAACAACTGTTCGTATTCGTTCATCGGCGTCAGTAACAGGCCTGGAGCCGCTACAGCCAGTGAAATCGATCCGACTCTGCCTTGCACGGATTCACTTGCCAGAGATAATTGGGCAATTGGTCTATAGACAGTACTCTGGTAAAACCGCTCCGCAGTAGGTTGACCCTGAATAAGGTGATTAATAACTCCAACCACTGTTAGCCATTCACTTGGCTGATTAGGTTCCAATTGTATGCGCTTGCCCAAAGCTGATTGCGACGCCTCGCCGGGCCAAAATCTTTCTGCCAGGATTTCGTCTATCACAACCACCGGTAAACTATTCACACCGTCATTGAAATCGAAGTATCTACCACTAAGCACATCGATTTTCATGAGGTCAGCATAATTGGCACTGGACCAAACCAACCCTACCTGCGGGTAACGTGAATCGATTGATATATCCCGATCTTCCAAGCTATAACTCATTCGCGGAGGGAACTGTCCGGCTAAGGCTGTCGCGAATGTCACGGCTTCAAATTGATCAGAACTCTGAAGTTCGCGTTCCACGTCTTGCAGAAACCTTACCTTGCTAGCAGAATCAGAGTAGTTACTTGATGAGAGATCGATCTTCGCTGAGAGAAAACCCTCACTTTCGATGCCCATATCCGTATGGCTGGCCGCGTAAGTACCAATTACAAAATACATACCGATAATTAACAGGAAACAAGATCCTATAATTTGCATTGTTACTAGCAATCTTGTGAATCGTCCTGCTGCACCACCTGCAATACTTCCCGCATCACTGTTTAGAACTCCACTTATATCTTGCCTGGAAATCTGCCAGGCCGGATACAACCCAGAGATAAGCCATATGCACAGTGTCATTGCCAACAGGCCAAATATGTCGTTCAGCTGTAGATCGAAGGTAACCCAGAAAGCTACAGAACCCGGAAAACTCGCAACCAGGCTCCTAATACCAGCAAGTGCTAGCGCACCTACAATTAGACCTATTACTGCTGCGACGATACAAATTAACAATGACTCCAAAAGAATCTGACGCATGATTCTCCAGCGCGTCCCTCCTAAGGCGCTGCGAACAGCTAATTCCGAAATTCTTTCAGTGCTACGCACTGTTAAAAGATTGGTGACATTAAAACAAACTAGCAATAGGATAATTATCACCATGCCAACGATAAGCTGCCCAAAGATAGCCCCGTCATTCATGGTTATAAGTGGGTAAGACATAACCACGCCAACCACACCACTGTAGAATTCGGGTAACTCCTCGCCCAGGGAAGCCATTAACGCATTGAACTCTACCGCCGCGAAGTTTGGAGTGACCCCTTCTTTCAACAGCCCAACGATACTTAGCCGGCTACTTTCACCAGGCTCAGGATTAGCGCCTAACTGAAACGGAAGCCAAATATTGTGTCTTATGGGAAAAGTAAACCCTTCAGGCATTACGCCAACGATGGTATAGGGTTCACCATTAATTCTACTCTGCTGGCCGACAATATCTTGCTGGCCAGCGTAATACCCTTGCCACAAGCTATACCCGATAACGGCAACTGGGGCTGCACCTGAAATATCATCGCTAGCCTGCAAGGAGCGCCCTAATAGCGGGCTTGCTGGTATAAGCCCAAGCGTAGCTGGCATTATCCGAGCGGCATTAAATGCTTCAGCACTATCCCCGTCGCTCAAGATGGCCGAGAATGACTCGAAGGCGCCGATATTCTCATAGCTATGATCGCTTTGTTGAAGTCGTCGAAATATAAATGCATCGGTAAATGAGTTGTTTTGCTGACCCAATATAGTCTTTTTCAAAACTACCATGCGCTCCCCATTTTCTACCTGCAGGTCTTGCAGGCCGAGGAACTTTGTCATGGAAAGCAAAGGTATGCTGATGCCTATACCCAACGCAATTACCAATATACACAGACTAGTGAAGCTCAATTTATTGCGCATTAAACGTAGCGTATATTTTAATTCAAACCAGTAGTTCATTAACGATATCCTTTGACTTGCTTGCCATAAAAGACAATATGGGCATCGACTACTATGGATGACCGCCACTGTAGATCAATGGACTAGCCCCAACGATATTTCCGATTTTTGCCGACTCATGCACATAGAGGCGCACGTCCGTTCTTGCAATCAAGCTACCTTTTATTTCAGATCCAGGCCCTACGATAATTTTTGGCTCATCTCTCTTGATATCAATGAGTCCCAGCAAGCTAACTCGGTAGCGGCTATGAATAATCAGATCTTGTTCAACTACGCTGTTCTCTAGCCTTACGTTACCGTTTCGAGTCTCTACATTTTCGCCAACAGTGACATCTACTAAGTTAATGCTGCCGTTTAACGTTTCGACATTGCGCCCAACAGCAACGCTGTCCATATTAATTCTTCCGTTAACTGTAGTAGCACTGCCTCCTATTTCCCCTCCTTGAGTTGCGCTTATGCGACCGTTCACAGTATCCACACTGCCAGCAAAAGAACCTCGACCCTCAATCTGTACCCTGCCGTTTACAGTGCTCACACTACGAGCGGAGGCTCCCCGCTCAAGCACCACACGCCCATTAACAGTATTTATATCTTGTACGTTCATTCCCGCAGGCACATAGACTGTGTTGTTGTGCTCTTCAATATCTTGGCCAGCAAGCTGCTTAGCACCGTATTCTCGAGAAGCGATCTGTGAGCCAATGTAAACTTGGCCATCGCGAAATCCATTGCCACGCACTTTGATATGGCATGCACCCAATGACATAACTAGGCTTAGCAGCAACACTCGCTGTAAAAATATTTGAGGCATATTATTCATAGAAACTCTCCCGCATTTTCTGAAATTTAAGAAATAGCTCAATATCCGTATTCATTCATAGTGCAGCGCATCAGCTGGTTCTAGAAGCACTAACTTCCTCGCTGGAACATAAGATGCCAGCAATATGAGAGCACCCAGCAGCAACAAAACCGTTGTAATTACTATCGGAATTCCATCCAATATATCTGGAAATACCTGCACCATGACATTACTCACAAGCAGCGAAAGGCCGCTGCCTATCACAATTCCAGTTGCCAAATATCGCAGACCTTGTTTTATAAAGATCGCGATCACTTCTACATCCGATGACCCCACTGCGCGCCTGATTCCTATCTCCGCTGCACGCAAGAACACAGAGCGAGATACGATTCCATAAATTCCAATCACTGCGAGAGCCAGAGTAAATAATGCAAACCCCGACATAATTCTTCCTATGATATTAAGTCCGCTGAGGCCCATTCTTTGGTGATCGTAGAGGCTAAATACGCCTACAATCGCGACTCGGCGATCAACACGTGCGGCGGCGTTATTCATTACAGCGGTTAGCTCGGAAACGTCCAGGTCCCGTGCCGTGCTGGCAACTAAACCGACTGCTCTTACAGGGTTCTGAATCAGTGGGCGATATAGAGTAGGCTGCTCTAATCCCTCTCCCACAGCCTGCCCATGGATAATGTGCTCACTAATCCCAACGACTGTGATTTCTTCTGCGCCCGATTCAGGATCAAGCTGAATGCGCTTACCGAGCGGATTTTCATTTGGCCAATGCTGTTGAACGAAGAGTTCATTCACAATGGCCACATTCGGGGCAGCAAGATTGTCCAGATCATTGAAACTTCTTCCTTGAACTACCTGAATATCGAGGTCCGTGAAATAATCAGGCGTGATCATGACCATATCAACTTCTGGATAACGACCTTCAACTTCTAGATCACGATCTTCCAGTGCATATTGAGCGGTTCGTAGTCCCAAGCCCCAACCTCCCGGCAGCGCACTGGCAAAAGAAACGTTTTCAATCTCTGGCTCGATCAGCAGCTCTCTCTTCAATTCTTCTAAATAGGCTATTTGACTGTCGGCGCTCTCGTAATCAACAGGCATCAATGAGACATTGCCGGTGTACAATTGATCTACACGCGTACCAAAATCAGTCTGATAAGCGCTCACAATCGAATAAGTGAAAAGCCCGCAGAGGATAAGCAAAAAACAGGAGACTACCGTCTCGACACCAATAAGCACTTTTGAAGCCAGTCCCCTAGCCTTTTGCGAGGCTCCATGGGAGCCAGATTCCATTGCATGGAAGACATTCTCATCTCCAATACGATAGATTGTTGCTGCAGAAGAAATTATCCAGATAAAAAACGTTGCGCATACAGCATAGAAAAGCCCAGAACCATGAATTCGAAATTCGAAACTGATGAATGTGCCAAGGGTTGCCATGACTGACTCTGTCATCAATTGCACCCACTGCAATATTAGAGCCGAAAGGAGAATCGCTAACAGGCATCCGACGATACAAAGCAATGCTGATTCAAGCAGCACCTGAACTCTTAATTGCCATGCACTAGCACCAAGGGCATTACGTACAGCAAGTTCTTGTCTACGCTCGTTCGCTCTGGAAAAAAGAATTGCACTTAGATTGAGACTGGCCAATAAGAAAATTACCATCGCCACCGAGTTAAATAATGCACCTGTATTACCTACGCCCTGGGCCTTGATGGCACTGAACCCAGAAACGCCAAATTCCCACTGAGAAAATTCCTGAGGAAATTCCGCTGCAAGTGTTTGCAGCGCCACATTCAATTCGACAGCAGAGGACTCCAGCGTTGCACTTGGTTTGAGCTTACCTATCAACCAGTAGAGAGAACCCTCTGGAAGAATGTCTGATTCCGAGACATTCAGAGGAACCCACACGTCCTGAGACAGTGGATAAGAAAATTTTTCAGGCATTACGCCAATAATAATATGCGGAATATTGGCGATACTGGCTTGTTGGCCAATAATTGCATCATTGCCCGAGAAAAAAGACTGCCACAACTGGTAGCTAATGATCGCTACTGGCTGCGAATTAAGAGTAGCATCTGCTTCCACAAATCCTCTACCAAGTAGCGGTGCAGCCCTTGTCATAGCCATTAAATTTGGAGCAATCCCTACTCGCTTAATGGGCCGCATTCCTTCACCGAATACTACTGTGTCATTGCTATAACTAAAAATGCCAAACTCTTCAAAGCTCTCGGCCTGAGTCTTTAACGAGTGATACGCATAGCCAGACAGCTCAGTTATATTAATTTCACTACCACTTATCTGATCGAAAACTTTGACAACAGCATAGCGCTCACCCTCGGGAAATGGCGGACTTTTTCGGAACTCATAAAGGATCGAATACACGCACAGAGAGACGGTCAACCCAAGTGTAATTACAATAAGGCTAGTTATTGAGAACGAAAGATTCTTTCGTAGCAGTCTAAAGCTGAAAATCAGATCATTGAGCATGTCTATCCCTCGCCTCTACTCATAGTGCAGTGCCTCTCCCGGCTCCATTGCAACCGCCGTTCTTGCGGGCAAATAGGAGGCAGCGAATACAAGACAACCAACTATTGCAAAGCAAGAAAAAATAGAGAAAAACAAGTAATCAATAATCACATTGCTCATGTCTGTGGGCATCGCATTGACAATGAGCATCACTGCCGCGCCTCCGAAGATAGCTCCCACTGTAAAAAAGCGCAGTCCCTGCTTAACAAATAGAGAAACAATTTTCTTGCTGCTGGAACCCAACGCTCTTCTGATACCTATCTCACTGGTGCGCAAGACGATGCTGCGAGAGATCACGCCATAGATGCCTACTACCGACAAAAACAGAGTAGTGAGGGCAACGCCGATTAGAAAATTTGCGAAGAGAGTAAATGGGCCGGTGATCATTCTCAGAAACTCTGGCAGGCCAAGAATTTCTGTAATGGGAATGTCTCTATCTATGGCAAGAGTTGCAGTCTTAATTGATGCCCTAAGAGTTGGCAAGTCGATGCGTCCACTTGTTTTCATAACAAGGGAAACGGCACGGGGAGAGAGACTATCGAAGGGAAGATAGATGGCTGGAGGAGGATCGTCAGCGACAATACCGAACCCTTGCCTAAGAGTTGGCACGACACCGATTACGGTAAGCCAATCATTACCCTCACCACGGTCGAGCTGAACCTGTTTCCCCAACGCCGATTCATTTGGCCAATAGCTGCTCGCAAAATTTTCATCAACTACCAGTACAGCAGAGCCACCATTCACTATGTCCGTGGACTCGAACTCGCGACCTGCTAACAGTTGTGCGTCTAGCGAGGAAAAATAATCTTCGGATACCCACACTGATCTAACTTGCAGCGGGTCATCAGAATTTGCAACCTCCCCCTCTGTTAAATTGAAAACAATCTCTGGCACGAAGGTACCTGGTAATGCCGAGGTGGCAGTCACAGACTGAATTTCTGAGGATTTCAATAGTTCGCTATTCAGACTGTTAAAATATTGCTGTCTGGACTCGAAGCGATCATATCTTTGATCCGATAGGCTGACATTAGCTACAACTACGTCTTCGGTATTGATTCCATAGTCCACATTGATAGCGTCTCTCATTGTGAAAATGAAGAGTGTGCAGAGAATAAGCAGAAATACCGAAAACATAATCTCCACCCCAACGACAATCCGCATAGTGACTGCGCCGAGGCGGCTAGTCGCACCCTTGGTTCCCTCTAGCGCCTGGCTCAGCTCGCTCGTAGATGCCCTCCGCGCGGCGAGACTTCCTGATAATAGCCACACAATTATCATGAGTCCGGCGGTCAACATTAGGGCCGAAGCATCTGGAGTAAAGTCTATCCAGAAAGGCAGGACGCTATTTCTTGAAACTGCCAAAGCCTCTACTGACAATTCATAGAGCCGGGTAATGAATTCCGCCAAGGCGAGCCCCAAAGCAGAGCCAACGCTGCAGATCAGCAAAGATTCCGTTAAAACCTGCCTAAAATTTTGCCAACGGCTTGCGCCCAACGCATTGCGCACTGCCAACTCTTGATGTCTGGCGTTAGCTCTAACAAACAACAGAGTACTAAGATTTAGACTCACCAGTAGAATTATCGTGAGGGCCAAAACTGCCATCACTAAGGGAATTCCAGCGGAACTGCCGGTCCATATATTGATGTATCTCGAAACCATGCCGTGCTGCTCAGCGAATTGGCCCGGATATTCACTTCGTATCTGGCTCAAGATACTGCCTAATTCTACTGATGCCTGTTCCCTATCGACATCCGGCTGGAGTGTTCCAATAACCGTAAAAACCACCGTACCTTCCGCCTCCGCACTGGCCGGGATGGAAAGTGGAAACCACATCTGGTGAGTGGTAGGAAAAGAGAAATTCTCTGGCATAACACCAATAATGGTGAAGGGGTTGCCGTTTATCCGTGCTACTCGACCGAGAATTTCTGGATCTCCTACATAATAGTTTTGCCATAGCCGATGACTGACAAGTACGACTGGGTCTGCCCCAACGTCTGCATCGGCCGAGGTGAAGCTGCGACCAAGAGCCGGCTGCTCACCCGTAAGCGCCAACAAGCTCGGCATTATTTCGGCAGCCATGTACAGCTCCGCCGATTCGTTGTCACTAATGGTTGCTCTGACGGTACGCGACGCACCCAGTTCTGAGAAGCTAGTAGACGAGCCTTTAATTCGATTGAAGACGAATCCGTTCATATCGAGCGGACCACCTTGCTCGACACCAGTTTGGGGATCAACTCTATTAATGACCGTAAACCGGTCACCGTCCGGAAAGGAAGGCACCCCAAAATAAAAGTTCTTATTCAGTGAATAAAGAGAAACTGCTACGCCCACGCCAAGCGTAACAACCAAGAGGCAGACCAAAGTAAAAGCAGGTGTTTTCCTCAAAAGCCGTATGCTATACAGCAAATCGCTTATCAAATTCATGTCAATACCCTTTTCCTATCCATGGTTTCTCAGTGCTATTCATAGTGCAAAGCATCCCCTGGCTCTATCGCGATAGCCTTACGCGCAGGCAAGTAAGAAGCCAACAACACCAATGCAGCAATCGTCGTAATGACTACAGGCACGATTACTGGAAGAAATGTCAAAATATTATTGAAGTAACCGGCTAACGCGCTGCTGATCAATACCGCAGACACGCCGCCGATAACTGTTCCCCACATAAGATAGAGCCCGCCCTCGCGCAGAAACACCCACAGAACTTTCCTATTGCTAGAGCCCAGAGCTCGACGAATGCCTATCTCATTGGTTCTTTGAGTTACGGCGCGAGAAATATTTCCGTATACACCAATAATCGCCAACACGAAGGTTCCCAGTGCGAAGGCGATGGAAAACTTGGCGATCAAGTCCATGCCTTGCATGGACATTTCTGTCACTCTTGCCAATGAACGCATGGCCGTAACCGCCAGTTCTCTATCGAGAACTTGCACGGTGTCACTGATCAAACGTTCCGCATCGATATCACTTAGAGGTCGATTGAGTTTTATCGCCAGCGAAAAATTCGTCGGCGTGCTTTGATTGAGCGATCGATAGAGAGTTGGATTCTGATCATAGTTTCCCATCGGGTTTCCATGAATAATATGCGAAGTGACCCCGACTACCGTATGCCACTCCCCTTCGGTCTCTGGATTTATCTGAATTCGTTTTCCAAGTGCCGACTGACCAGGCCAGAGGCTTTCAGAGAACCTCTCATTGATTATGACGACCAGAAGAGAGCTGGAACTATCCGACTCGTCGAAATAGCGCCCTTCAACCAAGGAGACTTCGAGCACTTCAAAATAATCGTCGGCCACCCAAATCGAAGTCTGTTCAGGGTATTGGTCACTAACTCTAAGATCTCTATCTTCGACACCGTAACGAACAAGATAGCCATACTGCCCTGGGAGAGCTGTAGCAAGTGTAGCGCCACTTGTCTCGCTGCGCTCTGCCAGTTCTCGTTGCAGGTTCTGCAGAAAATCCCGTCTCTGCTCCGCCTCCTGATAGTTTGGCCCCTTGAGCTCAAGCATACCGGTATAGTAACCAGTAGTTGGCGTACCGAAATCCAGGCGATAGGTAGACATAATCGCCGCGACTAACACACAGCAGACTATCAGTAGCAAACACGACGTGGTGACTTCAAAACCGACAATAAGACGACTCAAACCAACTCGACTTCTATCAGTTCCTCCTTTACTACCGCCTGCTAGAACTGAGTTATTATCTTTTTTGGTGGCGCGATATGCCACGAAGCCGCCGGAGCTTAGCCACACGAACAGGGTCAAAGCTGTCGCTATAGCGATAGCTCGTCCATCCATCGATAGATCGATCCATGAGGACAAGGTGCCCGGATAGTCGCTCGAGGCAAAATTTGTTCGAAGCCTTTCTTGCACTAACGACAGTACAAAATCAGCTATTCCCAGACTTAGCAAGAATCCGATAACACAAAGAATTAGCGACTCAAGTAATATCTGTCTGGAAATTTCCCATTGGTTTGCTCCTATCGCATAACGAATGGCGAGCTCTTTTTGCCGTGCATTGGCACGCACAAACAACAAGGTACCCAGATTCAGAGTGGCTAGTAAGAGAATGGTGAGCGTGACTAGTTGAAATAGGTCACCCGCATTACCAGTAGAAACATGTGTCTGCGAGTGTCTGACAACGTTTGCTTCTGTTTCTGCGTAATAGGCTGGATATTCCTCAGCCAATTGGACCATTCGAGCACTCATTTCAGTGCTGGCAGAAGCGAGGGTTACATTCGAGTCAAGCACGCCCAGCAAACCTAAAGACAGATTGCCATCAGGCTGAACATCGGCGGATGTATTTAATGGGAACCAAATATGTTGTGAGAAGGGATAGTCAAAACTCTCGGGCATTACTCCTACCACGGTGTAGAGCCTACCGTTGATACGACTACTTCTGCCCACTATTTCTGGGTCGCTCGCATAATAATTTCGCCAGATGCTGTAACTCAGCAACACCGCTGCCTGAGAATCAGATAGTGCATCTTCGTCTGTTAATAGACGCCCTAGCAGAGGAGCTACACCGATTGTACTAAGTAGCTCGGGTTCAATCTCCGCTCCTACAAACCGTTGCGAGCGTTCACCATCAGATATTGCATAGTTTGCGAAACGATAGGCACCTAGCGTAGCGTAACTCGAAACTTGTTCTTTCAGTCGGTTGTAGGCGAAGCCATCGAAATTGTTACCGAAATGATCTGTACTGGTGTCTTTGTAAACAGTCTTGACGGTCACAAAGCGATCACCATTCTCAAAATCTAGAGGTTTGGTGAAGTTGTAACTCAACGAGTAGGAACACAGATACAAGGCCAAACCCAGCACGATAACGAGCACGGAGGTCAGTGTGAAGGCAGGGCTGTTGCCCAGCCTGCGCATACCATACAGAAGATCGGCGATAGTATTCATGGCTTCAAACCCCGGTTAGCTAACTAATGCTTCAGAATCTACTCGTAGATTCGCAGTAGGCTGATCGTCCACAATCTTGCCGTCGAAAAGAGTAATTTGACGCTCTGCCTGTAAGGCTGACCGAGGATCATGAGTTACCATGCAAATGGTGCTGCCCTGCTTGTGCAGGTCGCCCAATAGATCCATGACGATCTGTGCGTTCTTCGAATCCAAGTTTCCTGTCGGTTCATCCGCCAGCAGAACTTTCGGATCACCGGTGAGAGCGCGGGCTATAGCTACGCGCTGTTGTTGACCACCGGAGAGCTGAGACGGAAAGTGATTCAGCCGATGTGCCATATCTACTTTTTCCAGAGCCTCCTGCACTTTGGCCTTACGCTCCTTACGCTTGAGCTCTTTGCGATACGTAAGAGGCAGCTCGACATTCTCGAAGACGTTCATATCTCCGATTAGATTGAACGCCTGAAAGATAAAACCAATCTGACGATTCCGAACCCTCGCCTGAGCGGTAGAATTGAGAGAGGCCACATCCTCGCCGGCGAGGAAGTATTTCCCCTCTGTAGACGAATTCAACAAACCCATGACGGATAACAACGTCGACTTACCACACCCTGAGGGCCCAGCGATCGAAAGATATTCGCCCTGCTTCACGTCTAGATGAATCTCATCCAGTGCCCAGGTTTCTATCTCATCTGTGTAAAATATTTTCTGTATTCCTTCCAGGGAAATCAGACTTTCTTTACTCATTTCTCTCTCCTAATAAATCGGTAAATTCCTAATTGCGCCAAAGTCCTAGCGATTATTCATATCTAAGGGCATCAGCGGGTTCAAGCAATATAGCTTTACGTGCAGGAACGTATGACGCCAAAGTAAAAAGAAAAGCCATAAATAATAAAACTAGCAGGCATAGTTGTGGTAAAAATATTATATTGTCCGACATTAAGAACACCGAAGGATCGGCTCCAACAATGAAGGCGGCAGGTGCTATACCTAACACTATGCCCGCAGCAAGATAGCGAATACTTTGTTTCAGAAACTTGAAAAATATTCGTTGATTTGTCGATCCCAATGCTCGGCGTATTCCGATCTCGGATGTTCTTTCCGAGACTGATCTCGCGACCACGCTGTAGACGCCAATTGTTGCCAATAGCAATGTTCCAATTGAGAAAAGTAAGAACAAATCGGCGATTGACCCATAGCCACCCTGATTCTTTATCAAATAGCTCTTGAGCATCTGAACATTCTCGACAGGGATATTCCTGTCTACCTGATTGGCAATCCTTCTCATCGTCTGGGAAAAATCACTTTCGGAATAATTCTGTTGGAGAGTAGCAACAAGTGAAAAACGAGCAGGCGTGTCTTGAGTTAGCGGTCGATAAAACACATCAGGATTCCCAACATTTACGTTCGGAGTTTGTAATATTCCACTAATCACGCCAACAACGGTAACTATCTGCTCTCGCTCATCAACGATGCTAACAACCCTCTTCCCAATTGCAGAAGTATCTGGCCACAGTTTTTTGGCTAAGACCTCGTCAATAATAATCACAGACTCAGAGCGCGCGTTATCACTATCAGTAAAGAAACGCCCGTGAATTAGTTCCACATCTAGCGCGTGAAAATAATTTTCGCTAACCCAAATTGGCCACTGGCTAGGCAATGGAACGTTGACGTCAACGTTTCTACCTTCAATGAAATAGTTGCCAATGAGACCCGTCGAGCTGGGCAGGGAAGTCGTATAGGCGACATTTGTCACACCGGCACTTTCAGTAATGCTCTGCTGAGTATTTTCCAGATAAAGCAGCTTTGCTTCATCTGTTTCATAATCAGGATGCTCTAAACTAAAATTGGCAGAAATAACTTGCTCTGTTCTCACCCCATAATCGGTATTCGTTATCTGAGAAGTGAAATAAATTGCAGCGCCGCAGAGCACAAGTAAGAAACAGGAAAGGATTACTTCAACGCCAACGGTGAAGCGTGTCACCAGCGCGCGACTCAATGCATCTCCGCCTTTTGTAGCTCCTAAGAGAGCGCGATTTGAGTCTGTACGACACACTCTATAGATAACAACTGAGCTTGAAGCCATCCATATAGCTAGCGTGCAAAGACAACCCGTAAGCACAACCTGCGAAGTTAATTTAAACTCGTACCAGAAGGGCAAATTCCCATTCTGGCCGTTTTCCAGCTGTAGTCCTAACCAGGGCAGCAACACCGCTAGCGCGACAAAGCTCAATATCAATCCGCCCGAGCAGATTAGGAAAGATTCAAATAGAAGCTGCTTTGCGAGTTGAAGATTGCTCGCTCCCAGAGACGATCTAACTGCCATTTCCTGTTCTCTCGAAATCGAGCGTATAAGTAACAGAGAGGACAGATTTAAGACACCAAGCATGAGAATAATTAGTGTAATAAAGGTGAGGGCTTCATTAAATCCCAGGGTCACCGTAGAAGCTGATGAAGCATAGGGTCTAACCAGTTCCGTTCGACCGGAATAGAGCTCAGGATTCTCAGATGTCAGCTCAGCTAATAGAGCATTCAGTTCGAGTTCTGCAGCCGCGTGCGTCACGCCCGGATTAAGCACCCCAATTACCGTCAATTGAAATCCTCGTCCTGGCTCTATGGCCTGGTCTAACTGCAATGGGAACCAGACTTCATGGCTGGTTGGAAATCGAAAATCCTCCGGCATCACACCTATTACATTTAGGAAACGGCCATCTATTTCGGCGACTTCTCCAATGATATCCATGTTTCCAGCATAGTAGTCCTGCCATACGGAATAGCTAATAATGACTACTCCATCTTCAGCAGAATTATCGATATCACGCTCGAATAATCTACCCAACAAAGGCTCTATGGATAGTGCTGAAAACAGCTCAGCAGAGATGGATGCCCCGACAACTCTTTTGGAATACTCTTCATCACTCAATACAAACGAATCTGATCTATATGCGCCCAGATGCGCATAATTTTCCGACCTGTTTTTCAATCGCTGATATGTGAATTGATCATAAGCATTAGAACTGAAATCAAAATCCCCTATCCCTGAATTTATCGTTTTGAGTGTGACGTAGCGATCGCCACTGGGAAATGGCATAGGCTTATCGGAAAGCATCTTTACCAGACTGTAACTTGCTAGATACAGAGACAACCCCAGAACAATCACGATTACCGTCATGACTGTAAGTACTGGCGTGTTGCGCAGCAAGCGAAGCGAAAATGCCAGGTCAGAATATATCTTCATAACACTGTGCCTGCTTCATGATTATTCATAACGCAGGGCATCACCGGGCTCCATTTGAATGGCTTTTCGAGTGGGCAGGTACGAGGCCGAGAAAATTAGAGCTCCCATTAACACCGCGACTAGAATTAGTATCGGAGGCAAAAAGACAGCAACACTACTGGAGCTCGATAAGGAAGAGAGAGTTGTTGCCGAAATTACCGAGGCAGCCGCGCCCCCTAACAGCATCCCCACTAGCAGAAACAGCAAGCCTTGTTTTAGGAAACGCCAGATGATTTTGAAATCTGCGGAGCCCAAAGCTCGCCGGATGCCGATTTCTTGTGTCTGCAGAGAAATTGATCTGGCAATCACACCGTAAATACCGACTCCAGCAAGAATGAATGTGGCTAGAGCAAACGTTGAAAATATGGGCTTGATTACATCAAGGCCCGATTGATTCAGATGAATTTCTCTCTGCAGAATGCGAAAATTATCCACCGCGACATTTCTATCAACGGAAGCCGATGCCAATCTTAACTCGCGCTCAATATTCAAAATATCTGAAGTTGGTTCTATCTGGGCCAGTAACGACAAATTCCTCGGCGTGTCCTGGCTCAAGGGCCTATAAATGCTAGAGGGTACGCTACTTAGATTGAACGCCGATTGTAAAATCGGTTGCGCCACGCCCACTATAGTTAGCCACTGAGTAGAATCCTCAGCGCCAAGCCCTATCCTCTTTCCTATAACAGATTCGTTTGGCCAAAGCAGGTTGGAAAATTGCTGACTAATGACCGCGACCTGAAGCGAATCCACAGAGTCATTGGCTGCAAATTCTCTTCCAGATAGAATATCGATTCCAAGTTCCTGGAAATAGTTGTCACTGATCCACACGGCTTGCGCACGTGGCAGCGCTTCCTCAACTTCCAGGTTTCTATCCTCCAGTTGATACGCGACCTGTGCGCCAAACTTCCCCGGTGCCGCTGTAGTTACCACGGCGGATTTCACCTCGGAGACTTGTTCCACTTGACGAATCAGTTCTCTCGCATAGTTAGTTCGATCGATCTCAGATTGATAGTCAGAACCGTTTAGATCAATTCGCCCCATCATGTATTCATTTGGATCTACGCCATAGTCAGCTGTCGTAACTTGGTTTGCGATATAAAGAATGACTCCGCAGCAAACAAGGAGGAAGAATGAGAGTATAACTTCTGTTCCAACCACCCCTTTCATAATTATGCTGCGTGATTTTTTCTGCCCGCCTTTCTCACTACCGCTAAGCTCAATTGATGGCTGGCTAAAATAGACGCGAAAGGCAATCGGTAGCCCCGATACGAGCCATACCACCACGGCGTACATTGACCCTATTAATACGATGTCGCTATTCAGACTCAGGTGAAACCAAAATGGCAATACGCCCATGCTATTGACGAGCAAGAAATTTAGTACTTCAATCGTAATTGCGCTCAAGACAATGCTTGCAACCACGCCGGCAAAGCAAATGATGAACGATTCCAGTAGGACTTGCTTTGCAAGCTCCCAACCGGTAGCGCCTACAGAAGAACGCACAGCCAGTTCATGCTGCCGAGTGTATGAACGTATGAACAGGAGAGATGATAAATTGATCACAGCAAGCGATAGGATTACCAATGTAATGAACGACATGATTCGCCCGAGATTGAAATCTCTCGCCTGATTGACAGCAATATAAGGAACCACGTAGTCAGTTCTGTTGGCAAACAAATCTGGATAGTCAGTCTCTAGCTGTGTCATCAATCCCGATAACTCGACGCTAGCGGAATCTAGCGATACGCCGGATTTTAAGATAGAGACCAAAGCCAGCGGGAAATCAGCAGTGAATGATATTCCACCAGCAGGGCTGGTGGATTCAGGAATTGAAATTGGTATCCATAAAGTTTCAACTTCAGGAAACGAGAAATCAGCAGGCATAACGCCAATAACTGTAGCGGGCGCGCCATTTAGAGTACTGACCTTTCCGATAATATCTCGATCCGCCCCATAGTAATCTCTCCAAATCGATTCCCCGATGATGACAACTGCTTCTGCCCCGGGCAGCGAGTCACTCTCCGCGAATATTCGACCTAGCACTGGATTGACGTGAGTGCCAGTGAGAAATCCGTGCTCCAGACTTGCTCCCTGAAAAGTTCGGGCGTAGTCGCCATCACTTAGCACGAAGGACGACTGGTTGTAGGCGTAAATTTCAGAGTAGCTTTGTGCCCTCGCTTTCAAAAAGTTATAGGTAAAACTATTGTGATTTCTACGACCACCTTCATTGTCGAAAGCAGAGTCTATAGTCTTCAAGGCAACATAACGCTCGCCATCTGGATAAGGCAGAGGCTTGTCAGTCATTACTTGTTCAAAGCTGTAACTGGTCATATACAGAGACAGACCAAGCACAATAATAATCACTGTCGTAAACGTGAAAAGCGGCGTCTTTCGCAGCAGTCGCAGGGAAAATCGAAAATCGTCAATTAGTTGCATAAAAATCCTCCTGCCATTGAACTATTCATAGCGCAACGCATCCCCTGGCTCCATGCGTACGGCCGTTCTCGCTGGCACATAGGAAGCCAAAAATATCATTGCGCCAATTGTTCCAGTTACGACCAAAAAGACCGGTACAAGCCAGCTGAGCAAGTCATCATAGACAGCAGTCAAAACGGTACTTACCAATATGGCCGCGCCCCCTCCAACGAGGATGCCTACCACAAGAAACAACACGCCTTGTGTTACAAAAATTCGAATAACACTACCGGCACTTGAACCCAGCGCTCGGCGAATGCCTATCTCCGAGGTTCTTTGAGTAATTGAGCGCGAAATCACGGCATAAATTCCAATAATGGCAAGTACAAATGTCGTGATTGCGATGCCACCAAATATTCGCCCAATTGCGCCTTGCAGCGTGATTCCTATTCGCTGAGCATCAACCAGCCGTTGTGCAGAGTCGAAAGGTATATCCCTATCTACACGAGTTCCCGCAGTCGCCAATTGCTGCCGAAACTCCGCTAAAGAAAAGTCACTTGTATGTTTGGCAACGAGCTGGACTCTGATTGGAGTCTCTTGATAGACAGGACGGTAGAATGTGGACTGGGTCTTCTGGCCTGCGATGGGGTCTCCCTGCAAAATATGAGGAACAACTCCAACTATAGTCAGCCACTGTGAAACATCATTTGAGTCAGGGTCTAACTGGACCCGCTTTCCTATCGCGGACTCACCGGGCCACATATTCTCTGCAAATAGTTGATCAACAATTACAGTTGGCAGTGAATCAGTATTGTCATTACCGGAAAAATATCTGCCCTGCAATAACTCTATGTTCAGTAAATCGAAATAGTTTCCTGCAACCCAAACTACCCCTTGGCGAGGGTATCGATCGTCGAGTCGTACATCTCTGTCTTCAAGAGCAAAACTTGGAAATTCATCGCTAACCCAACCGGGTATCGCTGTGGTAAAACTCACCTCCTCCACAGAGCCCAGAGCAAGCAGTTCCTGCTCAAGGTTCTGTATATACCGAAGTCGGCTTTGTGGCGATTCATATGCCGTGGTGACTAGTTCATAGGTAGCAACAGACAGACCTTCTGAAGACCCACCAAATTCGGTATTCTGCATATTGTTGGTGGAGAGCAATAACAGTCCGCAAAGAATTAACAAGAAACAGGAAAAAACAATCTCGAAACCAACGACAACTTTAGCCGTTCTTCCTTGCTTGCTGCCTGTTGCACCTTTTGAACCAGATTCCAGAATCTGATTCAGGTCTTTACCAGACGCACTGAAAGCGGCGTAACTGCCCGACACTAACCAAACCACTGCAGTAAGCACCGATGCCACCAATATCGAATTGTTGCCAATCCCCAATTCAAACCAGAATGGCAACGCATCAACGGAACTATTGGCCATTAGGCTAGTGAGTCCATTCTCTATAGCGGTCAGGAGTAAGTTTGACAACATAAGCGCAGCCAACATACCGGCAATGCAAAGTATTAGAGATTCAAGAAGTATTTGTAAAACTATTTGCCCACGGCTGGCTCCCAAGGCATTTCGAATCGCGAGTTCTTGGCGACGCGAATTGGCTCTAACAAAAAGTAACGTGGCCAGATTCAAACAAATCAAAGAGAGCACCAAACCGGTCACGACAAACAGAGCCGTGCCTATACCCCCTACTCCGCCTATCCAAACCAGCGCATGTGCGGAGACATCGGCTTTTATATTGCCGTACTTCGATGGCATCTCTTCCGCCAACCTGGCAAGCACAGAATCAATTTCATTATTAATCGCATTTAGGTTGGAGTCCTCCGTTAGAACCCCTGCAATCACAATTCGATGGGACTCGTCCTCAATGGCCGCCGATTCAGGCACGCTCAGGGGCACCCATATATTGTGAGCTATCGGATAGGCGAATCCTTCTGGCATCACGCCGATAATCGTTCTTGGGCTCCCATTAATTCGACTTTGCTTGCCAATAATTTCAGAGTCCGCATTATAGTAATTCTGCCAAAGCTGAAAACTAATCAGAGCAGTTTCGGGAGCCCCCGGAATAGCATCATCATCGTCGAAAAGTCTTCCCATGATTGGCAGGACGCTGGTGCTATGTAGGAGATTAGGAGTGATGCTTGCGCTACTAACTGCAACGATTGATTCATCGTCACTAATTGCAATTGCTTCTTGCTGAAAACCCCCAAACACCTCAAAGCCAGTCACGTTTGCACGGATCGCGTTATAAACATGTGCATTTGAGACAAACTCACCAAGATCGATGCCGGTATTTTTATCGCTTGCCTTTAGTGCTACGAATCGATCCCCCCCCGGAAAGGGAAGATCCTTATAACGAACCTCGTATAGAAGAGAATAAATAGATAGGATTACAGTAAGTCCCAGCACAATAACTACAAGGCAAATACCAGAGAAACCTGGAGTCTTCAGGAGTAGACGAAGTGAGTAGTTGGCATCGCTTAAAGTGGTCATCCTGCCTCTTTGTGAAACTCGGAACTAACGTTAACTAGCGAAAAATAATTAGGTTCCCCTGGTATATCCAAGCTACCCGAAATAAAAAAAGCACATCCTTGTGCCTGTCAACATGGAGATTATCGTCGACTTGTCCCCACCCTTAATAATTCTGCGCGCTGTCATACGACATGCAGCTTGGTCTCACCATCACTATCACTATCACCACTAGCATCTTCTACTAGCCCTTCATTCGGGGCCACGATACGCCCATCGAACAGATGCACCTGCCGCCCAGCCTTCTGCGCAGAACGCGGATCGTGAGTCACCAGGCAAATAGTTGTTCCCTCGGCATTGAGCTTGTCGAATATATCCATAACGATTGCTGCCGCCTTCGAATCTAAGTTTCCTGTGGGCTCGTCGGCTAGAATAATCTGCGGCTTGCCCGCCAGAGCTCTTGCAATAGCGATACGCTGCTGCTGCCCACCGGATAACTGTGAGGGAAAATGTTGTGAAAAATCGGTCATACCAATCTTGTCCAACATTTCATCAACTAACACTTTCCTGTCTTTACGAGACATTTCCTTGCGGTAAGTCAGAGGAAGCTCAACATTCTCAGCTGCTGTCATTTCGGAACTAAGATTAAAAGCTTGAAAAATAAAACCGATATTCCTATTTCGAATACGGGCGTGCTGCGAAGACTTCATATTCATCACATCTTCACCAATGAAAAGATAGCGCCCCTTATTCGCGCCATTGAGCAGACCGATTATCGAGAGAAGAGTTGATTTACCGCAGCCAGAAGGGCCGCATATGGAAACATACTCGCCTTCGGAGATGGTGAGATCGATATCACTAAGAACAGTGCTCTCTAGCTTGCCAACCTTGTAGGTCTTTTCGATGCCTTCTAATTGAACCAGTATTTTTTCACTCATATGTAACTGTATCCACGTCTGCGTACGTCACCTGTTCGGTAGAGAGCTGCCTTCAGCCAACTGCTAGTTAGTTTTAGTTCAGTAATATTCGATCGTTGTCCTGCCATGCACTGCTATCGGACAAAATCACTTGATCGCCCGGCGCCAAACCTTCCAATATTTCTACTCGATTTACCGAGGCTCTCCCCATCCTAACGTTTACTCTATTCGCGTACTCACCCATGCCGTCTAGCTTGTAGATTGTCACCTCGGCATCGGTTCGTATGAATGTAGGCCTGCCCACGTGCAGCGCATCTTTGATTTGGGCCACGTAGATAATGCCTTCGACCTGCAGCTGGGGCCTCGCGCCACGCGGTAATGGATCATGAATATCAACATCTACGATAACCGTACCTTCTGTGACTCCGGGATCAATGCGGCTTACCGAACCATTCACTGTACCGTTTCGAGTGTCCACAAGAACATTTTGACCAACGATAACATCGCCAGCCTGCCGTGCCGGCACTCGTAATTCGGCATAGAGAAGCTCTTGCCTCGCCAGCCTGCCAATAGGACTGCCTAAAACTAGTTGCTGACCTAACTCTAGATCCAACTCCTGAACCATGCCATCAATACCCGCTATGATATTTAGGTTATCAACTCTATCATTCGCACGATCAAGAGCTCGTTCAAGCTGAGTCACTCGAGACTCTCTCACTGCCAACAGAGTAGCCATATTGTCCGTACTCTGTTGTAGGCGCTTCTGTTCGATCACTATGGTCTGTCTGAGTTGTTCAACATCCAGTTCAATCTGTCGAAATTCGATTTCCGGAATAATGTTCTGTTCGCTGAGTGTACTTTTTGCTTCCAGTTCCAATTTTGCCTTTTCGAACGCGAACTCAACTTGAAGAGCCGCCGATTCCTGATTTAACAGATTATTTTGAAGCTCAACCTCGAAACCTTTCAGATCTGCAATCGCACCCTCCCATGCGGAGTATGCCTCTTCAGCAGCGTTCAATAATTGTGGATTACTCAACTCGGCAAGTAACTGCCCTGTCATAACTTCATCGCCGGGTGCAACATGCACTCTAGCAACCCTGCCCTCTACTTGAGCTGAAATTAGCTCCAGATCTCTAGGCAGCAGCTCGCCATTAGCGCTAATTCGGATATCAAGGTCGCTGCGCTCAACTGTTCCCAGCAACAGGGTATCGCGATCCACACGACGGCTCTCAAAATCGATATTGGCAATCGAAATAGCGCCATACAACAAAAGGGCTACGGAAAGAGTTGCAAAAGCAACTTTCTTTACCAAGGCTGACTTTGATTTTTTTCTGACTTTATCCACTTACCGTCACACTCTCTTTGTGAGCTTTTAGAATTAGATGTGTTGAAAAGATTCAGCCCTTCAGAGCAAACTAGTAACACGGTCTCAAAACCGCCAAGCCCGAATCCATGTATTTAACCCGACTCGTTCTCGGAGAACCTCTTCAACACAGAGTTGTATCTGCAATGCTCGTGCCAGTATTTAACTAATTGATATTTATGGTATTTTTTATTTTCACTAGTCAAAGGATGGCGAGATTCGCAATAACGAGACAGGGTACTGTCCCATTTTCGGGACAGTACTAACTGACAGTAATTGGGATTTGCAATCGGGCGACTGCCCCGGAACCTTCAGCACGATTCTCCAACAAAAGCTGGCCCCCATGTTTCGCGGCGATCTGTCGAGAAAGGGTCAATCCGATTCCTGCCCCCTTGTCTTTGGTCGTATAGAAAGGCACGAATAGGTTTGCAGGATTGCTTATTCCCTTCCCTGAGTCAGTCACAACAAACTCGACCAAGCCACCCTTGCTCTGGCAGCTTATTTCCACCGGGTAAGCGTCGCTGCCACTCGCTTCAAGTGCATTCTTGATGAGGTTGATAAGTACCTGTTCGAGATGAACAGGATCGCCAAACATCTTGAAATCGGCACTGCTATCCAAAATTTCTACAGATTCGTTTACGAAGAATCGTTTAACTTTCTGCAGCAATTCAAAGACTGAAAAATTTATCTTCTGGGGTTCCGGCAATTTGGCTATGCGCGCATAAACTGAAATGAAATCTCTCAATCCTTTAGCCCGCTCTTCTATAACTGCCAATCCTTCCTTCGAGTCTGCGCTTTCCGGAGTCGACTCCAGCATATCTAAATGGTCACCCAGAGTCTGACAAATGGATATAATTGGAGTAAGTGAGTTGTTCACCTCGTGAGCGATTACTCGAATAAGCCGCTGCCATGCACTAATCTCTTCTTCACTTAACACTTGCTTTAGATCGGTAATAAAAATGATTTTTCCTGGCTTACCGTGATGCCTGTATTGTTGTTGATTAACCTGCCAACGGCCTGTGGCTCCCGGAAACTCAAAATCAATGAGCTGTGAGCCATCCTCGCTCAATAGCCCCTGCAGCACTGTGTCCTGTAACTTCTTATCCACTAACTTTTCAGAGGGTTTATCCAGCAGCTTCTTCGCCAAACGATTCGCTAAACGAATATTACCTTCGTTATCACATGCAACAATTGCCACATTAATCTGATTGACGATTCTTTCCAGCAGATTGCTTAACTCGAACTCTTCCTCTCTCACTTCCTTGAGCTGCGTAGTTAAAGTATTGATTTGCTGATACAGCTCGGCCAGTTCTCCCGGGTCGCGAATTCTACTGCCTCGCATACTGTAGTCTTCAGTGCGAATCGCCTCTATTAGGTTGCTCAAGGTCCTTACGTGGAAAACAAATTTCTCTCTTACACTAGCGGCGACAGCTAGGAGCCAGACGAAGCAGAACCCTGCTATTCCAACTTTCGAATAGAGGGATAGATCATCATTGAGAAAAACCAAAAAGAGTAAAATAATTACAGGAATGGCGCTGAACAGCACCGAGAAAAACAATTTTTGTTCTGCAGAAACCCTGCGCGGGGTAGGTTTCTGACTCTTATGCGAAGGCGTAGCCACTGTCTATTTGCCAGACTTACCAATACGTCGATAGAGTGACGACCGACTTATTCCCAGGGTCTTCGCCGCCTGAGTAGAGTTTCCATCATTGTTTTCTATTACTTGTTTGATATACCAAGACTCTGCCTGCTCAAGACTCATCGCAAAAAACTCATCACTAACTTGCATATCCGTTGAAACATTGAGCGCAGGTAGCTGCAGCTCTGCTACTGAGATTTCCTCTTGAAGACAGAGCAGGACTGCCCTCTCTACAACATGCTTGAGTTCCCTAACATTTCCTGGCCAACTGTAGTGCTCCAATGCATCAACAGCTTGCCTTGAAAAGCTCTCTGCGGGTGACTCATAGTGACTAATGGCCGCCTGTAAAAATTTCTCTGCCATAGGCAAGATATCCAGCACCCTGTCCCGCAGGGCAGGTATATCCAGAGTCACTCCATTGAGGCGATACAGCAAATCTGTCCGAAAGCCCTCTTGTGCGGTAAGTCGAGCGAGATCGGCATTAGTGGCGGATATGACACGCACTGACACCGATCGCTCTTGCGAACTACCTAGCTTTTCATATTTATACTCTTCCAATACACGCAGCATCTTTGCCTGCTGGCCGGTGGGCATATTGGCAATTTCATCCATAAACAGCGTTCCCCTGTCCGCCAATTCTATGCGGCCGATTCGATCATGCTTGGCATCGGTAAAAGCACCTTTTATATGCCCAAACATCTCGCTCTCGAAAGCAGGCTCAGAAATGCCGCCCATGTTTACAGAAACAAAGGGTCCAGCAGCCCTTAAGGAATGCTCATGGATATAGCTTGCTAACAAGCTCTTCCCAGTGCCGTTCTCACCCGTAATCAATACCGGCATATCACTGGCCGCCACTTTATCTACAATCTTCAAAAGCGATTTCATGGCAGGCGATTCACAAACCATATTGCCGAGATTATTCTTCTCCGAGCGAAGTATTTTATTCTCGATCTGAAGTTTTATTTCACTCTTAGCAATCTCAGCGAGGCGAATCTGAGTTCGAATAGCCGCAATAAGTCGATTGTTGTCGTCCCATGGCTTCTCCACGAAATCCATCGCGCCTCTCTGCATGGCTTCGACAGCCACACTCACCGTACCCCAGCCTGTCATCACAATAATGGGCAGGTATTCATCGACCTTTCGAATAGCCGAAATTAGATCAAGACCTTCTTTTCCAGAGGTAGTATCTTCGTGATAATTGAGATCGATAAGCGCGAGCTGAAAGGCTTGTTTTTGAATTAATTCGAGAGCGGCTTTGGGAGTATTGCAGGACACCGAGTCCAAGCCCTCTCTCTTCAACAGCAGCTTAAGCGCGGTGATAATATTCTGATCGTCGTCTGCAATGAGTACTGTCAAATCAACCTCTTATCGGGAATCAAACTCTTGTCATTCGTCCAAGAGAAGAATAGTGGCGTACATAAGGAAAGTCCACAGCCGCTCAAGCTTATTCCCGATTAGAATGTCGCTGTGCTATTTATCGCTCTTTGTTTCGTAACGCCTGTTTTCAGCACGCTCATTCAGATTTCTAAATTGCTGCAGCTTTTCCTTTATACGTATCTCTAGACCACTATCGTTTGGAAAATAGAATTGCGCATCCTTCAACTCCGGCGGCAAATAGTTTTCACCAGCCGCAAAATCATTCTCTTCGTCATGGGCATAGCGGTAGTCTTCGCCATAGCCGAGCGATTTGCTCAAGGAGGTGCTGGCGTTTCTCAGATGTAATGGAACTTCTAAGCTACCATTCTGAGTCACAGCCAGTTTCGCCGCATTAAATCCAACATAGACTGCATTACTCTTCGGCGCGCTAGCGAGATACACCGCCGCCTGTGCTAGCGCAAGCTCGCCTTCGGGACTGCCAAGACGCGTGTAGGTGTCCCAGCAATTAAGCGTTAGTGGCAGGGCTCTGGGGTCTGCAATGCCTATATCTTCGGAAGCCATCCGCACTAGCCGCCTTGCTAGGTAGATCGGATCGCAGCCGCCATCCAGCATCCTCGCCAACCAATACAGCGCGGCATCTGGCGATGAGCCTCGCACCGCCTTGTGCAGGGCGGAAATTTGCTCGTAGAAACTATCGCCCCCTTTGTCGAAACGTCGACTGCCCTCTTCCAATACCTGCTGAATATGACCGTCCGCTATCGTCCTATGCCCGCCCTCACTCTCTGCCATGTCGCTTAACACTTCGAGATAGTTAAGGACGCGGCGCGCATCACCATCTCCTGCTCGGGCTAGCATCTGTCTCTGCGACTCGCTCAGGTCTAGATTGAGTGCAGCAAGCCCTCTCTCTTCATCTTGCAAGGCATGTTCGATGACTCCTAACAGATCCTCCTCGGTAAGGGGCTTGAGCAAATAGACCCGCGCTCGCGAGAGCAAGGCATTGTTCAATTCGAAGGAAGGGTTCTCGGTAGTGGCACCGATGAACAACACTGTGCCATTTTCGATATGAGGCAGGAACGCGTCTTGCTGCGCCTTGTTGAAGCGATGAACCTCATCTACAAACAAGATCGTCTGACTTGAACCACCCGCCTGATGGTATTTGGCACGCTCTATGGTCGCGCGAATTTCCTTCACGCCATCGAGCACCGCCGAAAGTGATTCAAAATGGTAGTCACAGGTAGCTGCGATAATCTTCGCTAGAGTGGTCTTGCCTACGCCGGGTGGGCCCCACAGGATCATCGAGTGCGGGAGCTTATTCTGAATCGCCTCATAGATTGACTTGCCCGGACTCAGCAGATGATCCTGCCCAATGAATTCTTGCAGATTCAAGGGGCGCAGACGTGCCGCCAGCGGTTGATAGCGCTGATTGGAATCTTCATCTGGCAGTAGTGTTGCGCTCATGATCTAAGCCGAAATTAGGTGCAGGCACCAATTTCGAGATTATAGGCAATTATTAAGACTCTAGGGATTATTTTTGAGAGGCAGACAAATTGTTGGCTACTGTAAGCCCGCTCAATTAGAAATCGAACCTATAGGTAATTCCGGTCTCTGCCACCTTCCTACCATTCTCCAGCCGAGGATTAAATTTTAACCTCATAGCTGCAGCCAGAGCTGCGACCTCAAAATCCTCGTCAAGATTGCTTTCGAATACGCTCGCCTCCATAACGTCACCTCGAAGATTAACAGAGACTTCTACAATCACAGAACCCGAAATAGACTTATCATTCAGCCCTTCAGGATAGTCAGCCTGGACTAAATTCCGAGGCAATGCCTGTCGATTCAATCCTGCATTGTCCAACTCCACTTCGGAGTCAAAAATGTGCCTAGCGATAGGATCAATTTCGTACTGAGCATTGGTCGAGGTTGGATACATCTTTGCCAATACTATGACGCCCAGTCTGCGACTCTTGGAAAATCGAATTTGTGAACTCCAGCCAACGAAAAAAGCACCGTCGTGATAGAGCTCCGTTTCATCCTCTTCATTGATATACCAAGATAACCCCAGCCGCTCCGAATCGTGCTCCGCCCTCTGAATGTGGGAGTAATCCATAGCCGCTCTAAGAGACGTGTCTCTCAAACCAATATTGGCTTCGAGATAGGTCAACATGTCATTTGCGGTTGAGTGCATGCCATAGCCCGCCTCCAGATTCACATCTCTTTTCTCAATTGCATTAAAATAGTTTTCGAAATACAGGCTCTGTAGCTTTGTGTCGCCTAAACCCAAAGGCTGCAGCAGACGTTCATTTAGCATTGATTCGTATTTTGTTTCGGATTGATTGGCGAGCAGTAAGGCAAGTAACGAGAATTCCAAATTAGTATACAAACCCGCAGGCAGGCGTTGATCAAGCAGTTGGGGCTTAACAAAGGAAGTGTACAGTGCTTCTTCAGTTTTCAGCCCTCGCAATTCTCCGAGAAAAATAGGTCGCGCTGATGCTGACTGATGAGCTGCTATATCCAGCAATGTCATTTCAACCCCTGAAGCCTCAATTGCTTCCGGCAACAATGTGCCGACCGAGTTATCTAGATCGATGCTTCCCCGCAAAACTGAATCTGCCAAAAGAATTCCGACGAATGTCTCCGAGAGAGAACCCAATGGGAAAACAGAGTGTTCATTTAACCAGGGGCTAGAATTGTCGACAGGCTCGCCATAGGTATAGTAGCGACGACCATTTTCATCGACTATGCCAATCACCATGCTCTGAAGTTTTCTGATAGCAATATTGCCAAGAATATTCGACTCTAGCTCGCTTGAAATATCCGCTGTTTGAGACACAGCGTAGGAGCAAAACAAAACCAGTGTTGCTGGAAAAAATCTCATCATAGCGAGCGCCTCGTATTGCCTATTTCAATTACTAGTGCCCCGCTGACTAACGGAATAGCGGGAAAAAAGTGGGTTTCGGCGCGAACTTGGCAGCTAGTTCGTCAGAATAATAGATCGGCGTGGCACCGTAAATTTCACCCACTAGCGCAGACTCATGCACGTATAGATTGATGCCATTGTAAACCACAATATTCCCCACAACTTCTGTATGAGGGCCTACAAACACGCTGGCAGAATTTACAAAGCCACCATCGCTCTGCCCGATAATTAAATCCTCCATAATGGAAGTATTCTGTAGTCGAATCGATCCTCTGCCAGCTCTAACCGTGCCTTCGATCACCGCCTCCGCGAGATATATATCGCCGTTAGTCGAGGCAACATCACGCCCTACCGTGCCCCCATCTGGCATATTAATATCACCATCGACATTCGACACAGTCCCGGAAATTCTGACATTCTCGCCGATGTGAATGGCTCCTTTCTGCGAATGTATGCTGCGAATGACAAGTTGTGGCTCAACTATTATGTCTTGCAGCAAACTTTCGACGTTGGTAGTCGCAATATATCGATTAAACACAGAACCAGAAACTACCATTGCATTTGTTAGTGAGGATATTGCCATTTGAGGCATAAGCGCTTCGACACGACCAAAGGCAATCACAGAAATCAGCGACATTACTGTTGCCAGCAAGAGCGAAGATTTTGGTGATTTACCAGTAGACCGTGAGACGACATTGAGCGCCGTTATGCGTTTTCTCAATTCGGAGGAATGATCATTGTCATCTGACATCCTTAGGCTCATAGGGGCGCTGAAAATATAGTGCTCGCACAGACTATTCTCAGCAACTTTATACAAACATTCCGCGTAGGCGTATTTCGAAACAGTCCCGTTTCTTAACACTGCCTCATCGCAGGCATACTCTTGCAAATTGTGAATCTCCAGCTTCCAGTAATAGGCGGCAGGATTCCAAAAACAGAGAATCGACAACAGCTCCACGATTGCTGACCAAGATAGATCACCCGCACGCAAATGGTGCCCTTCATGCTTTATAACAATCCTCATCTTCTCTTTCGATAGCAGCAGATAGGCAGGAATAACTATGTATTTTTCTCTGCCAAGCCTGGTTGCAAAAGGCACCGAAATCTCATCTGAGAATTTGAAATGCACATGACCGATTCTTTTCAGTGGCTGGCTATTACCAATCACTCTTTTTAGAAATAGCAGTTCACGATACGACCTACTTCCACGCCAAAGAGCTCCAGCGGCAAGAGAAAGCAGTAATACGAGCCAGATATTTACATTTAGTAAGTTACTAATCGAGTTGGAGGCTCCGTTTGATGTCGCCATTTTGGAATTGGTTTCAATCTCGACGCTTGAGATCAATGCAATGGGATTTGGCTGAATTTCTGCAAGCTGCTCGCTAACAATTTGGGGTGTCGCCGTGTCGATGAACAGGGGAGCGAGTGGAGATTGAATAGCCATTAATTTAACTAGAATTGGTAAGAAAATTACCGATGCAAACAACATTCTGGCATGAGCTAGACGCCCGTGTGAGCTACGCTTGATAAACAGCATACTCTCGACGATGCGTAGCATCCTCCATACCCCAAAGGCTACCGCCAGCAATAAATTGAATTTGAAATAGCCTACTAACAACTGTTCAATCAAGAGATTTTCCTCATTGCAGAAGTTATCGATGCACTATTTGGCATCGTCCTCATATTGGGCTTCACCCAATTTCCTGTCTAGCTCATCACGCACAAGCTGAAGTTCTTCTTTGCTTAAATTTTGGTCGTCTATCAACCGAGTAGCGAGCGCGACAGGAGCTCCATTGAATAACTTTTCCACGATCTGATTTATCGCTTTCGCCTCATACTCTTGTTTTTCAACAGCGGGGGAATAGTGCAGTGTATTACCCACCAACCGCGATTCAAGAAAACCTTTCTTATCCAATAAACGAATGACTGCAGCGACGGTGGTATAGGGAATCTCTTCAGCATTCGACATGCTACCTCTTACCTGCCGGACGGTTGATTCTCCCAATTCCCATAGCAGATTCATCAGAGACAACTCGGTCTGCGTCAGCAATTCATTTTTCTTATTGGCCATGGAAACTCGTTACTCCCGCGCTGGTATAAAGGCATTGACAAATCTACGGCATTATACGTAGTATCGTCAACGTATTTATACGTAGATTCTTGCATCTACCGAATTTATTGGGCTTAAGCTTATTTCTCTATAAACCAAAGCCTGTGGTAACAAACCCGTTATAGACGAATGTAATTCAATTTGGACACACAAACTAACAATTATTTAATGGTGAAATTATGCAACCTTCTAAGAAACGAATCACCGCAGGATCGCTGGCTGTAGCCTTACTTGTGATATTAGGCGTCATGCAAAGCCAATTGCAAAGCGCTTCCACTGCTGACAGTACCGCTGTTGTTGCACCGAGTTTTCAAGTAGATCCATTTTGGCCGAAACCATTACCCAATCACTGGATCACCGGAAACGCCATCGGTGTAGCGGTCGACGATCGTGATCATGTCTTTATGGTGCATCGTGATCAGGAAGAGATTTTTCTCAGCGGCGGACGAGAAATCGGACTTGCTGCCGGAGTGAGTGATTGTTGTTCACCGGCACCACCGATCTTGGAGTTCGATCCTCAAGGAAATCTAGTCAATGCTTGGGGCGGACCTAGCGATGAATATACATGGCCAGCATCGAATCATGGAATAGAGGTAGCGGCGAACGGAAACATATGGATTGGCGGAAATGGCAGCGGAGACTCGCATGTGCTTGTATTTACTCGTGATGGAGAGTTTATTGCCGAGTATGGCGAGCCAGGTAACTCTACCGACAGCAATAGCACCGAGCACTTCGGACGCGTGGCAGAAATCGCTATCGATCGAGAAGCGAACGAAGCCTACATCGCTGATGGTTATTTAAATAGGCGAGTCGTTGTTCTCAATGCGAGTACCGGAGCTTTCAAACGATTTTGGGGAGCCTATGGCAATACTCCGCAAGACGATGATTTGACTTACGATCCTAGTCAGCCCCTACCGCAGCAATTCATCGGCCCAGTTCATTGTGCCGAACCCTCCCTCGATGGATTGGTATATGTCTGTGATCGGGAAGCGGATCGTATTCAAGTCTTTAGAACCGACGGAACTTTTGTGAGAGAGAAACAAATACTCCCTCAAACCCTAGCGCAGGGTTCAGTGTGGGATATCGCATTCTCGAAAGATGAAGAGCAGAAATATATCTACCTAGCCGATGGTCAGAATCATCGCGTACATATCATCGAACGCGAGACTTTAGATGTCCTGACCACGTTTGGTGATGGGGGAAGAGCACCCGGCCTCTTCTTTGCAGTTCATAGTATTGCAACTGATTCGAAGGGGAATATTTACACAACAGAAACCTACGATGGAAGGCGACTGCAGAAGTTTTCTTACCAAGGGCTGCGCGCTGTAACCTCCGAGAACAGCGGTCCGGCATGGCCAATTGATAAACTGTAATTGACGCTCTGAAAGCTTGCCACCTAGAGTAGGAGGCAAGCTTTCACAATTTTGAGAATTAGTCCGCTAATAGCTTATTAACAACAAATGGCATAATCCCACCACTGTTAAAGTATTGCACTTCCAACTCGGTATCTAGCCTGCATAACAGCTCGCAAGAATCGATTGATCCATCGACGTACTCAACTTCCATCGACACCTTCATGCCGGCCGAGACGTTCGTGAGACCGGTAAGGCTAATTTCTTCGTTACCACTCAGCTTAAGTGACTTGCGATCCACGCCGTCAGGAAACTGCAGGGGCAGTACACCCATGCCGGCAAGGTTGGAGCGATGAATACGTTCGAAACTCTGCGCGATTACGGCGCGAACACCGAGCAGGCGCGTGCCCTTTGCCGCCCAGTCGCGACTCGATCCAGTTCCGTACTCCTTACCAGCGACCACGACTAGCGGCGTCTTGTTCCGCTCGTATTGCATGGCTGCATCGTAGATTGGCATAGCCTTGGTCTCGCCTGCCATATGAGTATAGCCACCCTCAATGCCAGCAAGCATCTCGTTCTTTATGCGGATGTTGGCGAATGTGCCACGCATCATCACCTCGTGATTACCCCGCCTCGACCCGTAGGAATTGAACTGCGCTTTTTCTATTCCGCGAGATTTTAGATAGTCTCCAGCCGGACTGTCCTCGGCGATGGAACCAGCCGGAGAGATATGATCGGTTGTAACCGAGTCTCCCAACACGGCAAGGATGTTCGCGGAAAGGATATCGCCGCTCACGTCAGTAATAGCGGGATCGAAGAATGGCGGATTACGAATATAGGTGGAGTCTTCTTGCCATTGATACGTTTTTCCCGGCTCTATCGGCAGGCTATTCCATTCTTCATCACCATCGAATACTTCGCTATAGCCCTTGTCGAACATCTGCCGGCGCACTAACTTTACCGCCTCGTCTATCTCTTCGTTGCTTGGCCAAATGTCATTCAGATAGATGGATTCACCGGCCGCGTTCTCACCGAGGGGTTCGGTGCTGATATCAACATTCACGGAACCGGCAAGTGCATAGGCAACAACCAATGGAGGAGACGCGAGCCAGTTCGCCTTGACGCGCTGATGAATACGGCCCTCGAAATTCCTATTCCCAGAAAGTACCGAGCACACAGTAAGATCGTTATCAGCAATCGCTGCATCGATAGCAGGAGGCAGCGGACCCGAGTTACCTATACAGGTAGTGCAGCCATAGCCTACGAGATTGAACCCTAGCTTATCTAAAGGCTCCTGCAGGCCCGCCTGCTCTAGATATTCCGAGACGACTTTGGAACCCGGCGCTAGAGACGTCTTCACCCACGGCTTTCGCTGCAGTCCTTTCTCAAGCGCCTTCTTCGCCATCAGGCCAGCGGCCATCATCACATCCGGATTCGATGTATTGGTACAGGAGGTGATCGCCGCGATAACTACGGCACCCTCTTCCAACTCATAGTCTTCACCCTCAACAGCGCCAGACTTTGCCACGCTGATATCGAATTCTTTAGTAAAGCAGCCAGCCAGATCGGTAACCGGCACGCGATCCTGAGGCCTCTTCGGACCGGCGAGGCAGGGCACCACCTCGCTCATGTCGAGTGAGAGCGAACTGCTGTAGTTCACTGCATCATCGTCGCGTCGCCACAAGCCCTGTGCCTTACTATAGGCCTCGACTAGCTCTATGTTCTGCGTCTCTCTTCCAGTTAGCGCAAGATAGTCCAGCGTCTTCTGATCCACCGCAAAGAAACTGCACGTGGCACCATACTCTGGTGTCATGTTGGCGATGGTTGCACGATCGGCCAGGCTCAGATTATTCAAGCCAGCACCATAGAACTCGACGAACTTTCCAACAACACCGTGCCCCCTCAACATTTCCGTAATAGTTAGCACGAGATCTGTCGCGGTTATACCTTCAACTAGGTCCCCTTCCAGTTTAAAGCCAACTACCTGCGGAATATTCATGGAGAGTGGCTGCCCCAGCATCGCCGCTTCCGCTTCGATTCCGCCTACCCCCCAACCGAGGACGGCTAAGCCATTTATCATCGTGGTATGGCTATCGGTACCGACTAGCGTGTCGGGAAAGGCAAATAGGTCGCCGCCTATCTCAGCCTGCCAAACAGACTTCGCGAGGTATTCCAGATTAACCTGATGACAGATACCAGTGCCCGGCGGCACCACACGAAAGTTATCGAAGGCAGTCTGCCCCCAGCGCAGAAACTGATAGCGCTCGCGATTGCGTTCCATCTCGATCTTCACATTCTCGCGATACGCCGACTCGACGGCGAACTTGTCGACCATGACCGAGTGGTCGATAACCAGATCCACAGAATTAGTTGGATTGATTAGCGACGGGTCCTTACCACCTCTGGCCACTGCGTCACGCATCGCGGCGAGATCGACCACAGCAGGCACACCGGTGAAATCCTGCATCAATACCCGCACCGGAAGGAACATGATCTCTTCGCTGCTGTGTTGAGAGTTCTGCCAATCGACCAGCTTCTCGATGTGTGTGCGAGTCACTACCTTTTCGTCACAGTGCCGCAATAGATTTTCGAGTAGAATTTTTATCGAGATAGGAAGCGAATCAACGTTATCGAATCCCGCTTCGCACAAAGCCTCGAGGCTGAAGTATTTATAGGTAGTGGAACCAACACTCAGTTCACGGATACTCTGTTCGCGGGGATTATTGATGATGCCACCTCATATCAGTCAATTTCATTTGCCGAATCATCCTATTAAAGCAGTGCACAGGATGTCCAATATTATTCCTTGCACCAGTAAAATTTAATCTGGACTCCAGCGGTCACCTGTAATTCAATCAGATCATCTACTAAATCTAGGACTCACGCCATGAAATCAGTATCTGCTGGTAGCAAACTCTTATTATCTGGGATTACGAGAATGGGGTTTATCTCCCTCCTGCTGACCCTGTTGTTCTATTTCAGCCTTGATGACGCCCGTGCAGCGGAGCCATCTGCTGTCACTGATACGAGTTTCTTTATGTTCAATGCACTCTGGTTCAAAGAAGAGGGGGGAGCGGCCAAATACGCTGAATACCTGCAGGCCGCTGGCCCTTTTGTAGCGAAACATGGCGGCAAAACTGACGCGTCCTATAGCCCCGCACAGGCACTCATTGGTGAATTCGATGCCGATTTGGTGTTTCTGATTGAATGGCCAAATTTTGCGGCATTTACTAGCTTGATTCAGGACCCCGGCTATCTAGCTATCAGCCATCTGCGCGAAGAAGCCATTCGAGATTCGCTGCTGATTCGATTCGACAAGCTGTAGTTTCTACTTCGTGGCAGGCGCTTTATCTGTCCGTTGCAGAAGCGCCTGCAGCTTGGCCGTGCCCATAGTGCGCAGTAGTTGAATATTACGCTGAGGGATTAGAGACGTATCCTGATGCCTGGCTATTTCCCGCTCCAGGCTAGACTCTCTCAATAGATGTAGGATTGGATAGGGAGAGCGGTTGCTATAGTTCTCGGCATCATCCTCTTCGGTATCAGAAAATCTATACTGGGGATGAAAACTGGCAATCTGATAAACCCCGAGAAGACCCTCTTCATCTAAGAGAGCATCAACAATATTCAGAAATTGATTGTAGTCATCGAACGCTTGCAGCACATTAGGGTGGATCAGTAACGTAGTTTCGATCTCGCCATCTTCTTGAAGATGCGACAACTCTTGCTGCAAATCGGCAAGCAGGTGTTCTTCGGTGCTAGCATCGCTTACAACAAACTTCACTCGGTCGTTGATAAGCTCGCGTTTTGCGAAGGGACAGAGGTTGAGTTCGATAACGAATGCTTCTAACCAATGACGAACGTCTTTTACTATTTCATGCTGATGCATGGAGCCCTCTCGGATGTCGCATTGCTTAATGCGAAACGCGCTAACGCTAGTTCTATCGGTCAGTCTCATCGGGACTGGCAGAGAACTGAAGGCTGGCAAGGTTTGCATATAACTCGCTCTCGAGCAGCAGCTCCTTGTGGGAGCCCTGAGCGATTAACTTGCCAGAATCGAGCACCACAATTTTGTTTACATTCATCACCGTTGCTAAACGGTGGGCGATGACCAGTGAGGTGCGATTCGCCATCAGTTTTTCCAACGCCATCTGCACCTTGCGCTCGCTCTCGGCATCTAAGGCGCTGGTTGCCTCGTCGAGTAACAGAATCTCTGGGTCTTTCAGAATTGCCCTAGCTATCGCTATGCGCTGCTTCTGTCCGCCCGATAGGCGAATGCCGGACTCGCCGAGATAACTATCGTAGCCCTCGGGTAACTTGTCTATGAATTCACTCGCATAAGCTGATTCGGCGGCACTGCGAACTTCTTCGTCGCTAGCATCGGGTCTGCCGTAGCGAATATTATCCCAGACATTGCCGGTAAACATGGTCGGCTGTTGAGAGACGATTGCGATATGACTTCTTAGTTCTTGTGGGTCGAGCTCTCTAATATCTATGCCATCCAATGCTAGAGATCCTGATTGTGGATCGTAGAAACGCAGCACTAGATCGAAGAGTGTGGACTTTCCTGCGCCTGAAGGTCCTACTAAGGCAATACTCTCACCCGACTGAATCTGCAAGGTGACGCCGTCCAGCGCTGGAGTTTCGGGCCGCGAGGCGTAGGCAAACGTAACATCTGTCAAGGATAGCAGGCCCTTGAATTCACCATTGAGCTGACTCGGCTTCTCTGGGGCCTTAATTTCGTTCTCGGCTTCCAACAACTCCATCAGCCTCTCCATCGCCCCTGCGGCACGCTGTAGCTCACTGATGACCTGGCTGATTGCCCCAACCGCCGACGCCACCAACACCGCGTAGGCTACGAACGCAGTCAGCTCGCCAGCCGACATCGTGCCGTTAATGACATCCTGACCACCGACCCAGATCATTACCGCTAACGCACCGAACACTAACGTTATAACAATTGTAATAAGGAAAGAGCGCATCATGATGCGGCGTAAGGCGACATTGAATGCAGTCTCTACATGGTCGGAAAACTGTTTGTCATCAAAGCTCTGATGATTGTAAGCCTGCACTGTCTTGATCTGCTGAATAGTTTCGCCGACATAGGCACCAACATTTGCGATCTCGTCCTGACTGCTTCTCGAGAGCAACCGCACCTTCTTGCCGAAGTACAGGATTGGGCCAATCACGAGCGGGATACAGATCATCACAACACTGGTGAGTTTAGGGTTCGTTATAAAAAGAAAGATCGTGCCGCCGACCATCATCAGCAGGTTACGTAGCGCAATCGAAGCCGACGAGCCGATGACGGATTGAATGAGCGTAGTATCAGTCGTGATACGCGACTGAATCTCGCCACTGAGGTTGTCTTCGAAGTAGCCGGGATGCAAGTCGATGATATGGGCATAGACCGCCTTACGAATGTCGGCCGTGACGCGTTCACCCAACCAAGACACCCAATAGAATCTGGCGAAGGTGCCAACTGCTTGAAAAATAGCGATGAGGAAAAAACCCAATACGGCGGTATTGAGAGCATCGGTTGAGCCCGCTACAAATCCACTATCGACGATGATTCTTACGTATTGAACGAGGCCCAATGTCAGCGCCGCCGTGAAAACCAGAGCGACTGCTGCGATAGCAATTTGCTTCTTGTAGGGTTTTAAAAAGGCGGCAGATTTTAGAAGTAAGGAAGTACTGGATTCTGGCATGGGCGCAATGTAGCAACTACAGGTATAAAAGCAAGGATTAGCTCATTCTGATAGCCAATCGCGAGGACATCAGATGGGCAGCAATAATATTTCTGGGACTATTTTCTACCGGACTCTGTCCGACACAAAATCCATTTGGTAGGTAGGCGTACTCCCTGACTCCCTGCAACTTGGTTATTTCCTGCCATCGCCTTCCCGTCTCTCTCATCCATTTACTGGGTAGGCGTACTCCT
>NVUL01000052.1 GCA_002401885.1 SAR86 cluster bacterium | reverse complement strand
AAACCGAAGCCCACCCAGAATTATCAAGCAGCCCAAGAGTAAGCCCCACATGGATGGCTCAAGGAATAATGCAGCCAGGCTGGCTTTGCAGAAACACAGCGAAGAATTTAGACGTAGAGAATTTCGCCTAAGCGCACTATTTGACACCGACGGCAATCGCTTTCAGGCGTACTCGCTAAGTCACGAGGGGCTCCTACTCGATTATTCCAAGAACTTTATAGAGCCAGAAACGATTTCTCTACTACTCGATCTAACAGAGCAGAGTCAACTGCCCGCAGCGATCGATGCGATGTTTCGCGGCGAAGAAATTAACATAACCGAGAAACGAGCGGCGCTGCACGTGGCGCTACGAGATCCCTCGGCAAAGACCAACACTCCTGAAGTCAGTGCATCCCTCGACCGAATGGCTTCGCTAGTGGCCGAACTGCATGGCGGAAAGTGGACCGGTTACAGCGGCAAGGCTATTACTGACGTCGTCAACATTGGTATTGGTGGCTCAGATCTCGGGCCCGCAATGGTCTGTGATGCACTCAGCCCCTTCGCTACTAACAAGCTCAGTGTACATTTCGTGTCGAATGTCGACCCCTCTCACCTACAGAGCACTCTTAAAGACCTCGAGGCCGAGACCACCCTCTTCGTCGTAGCTTCCAAGTCTTTTTCTACACTCGAAACTCTGAAGAACGCCGAGGCGGCTCGTGATTGGCTGCTGCAACAGACTGATGCAACGGCTACGGCTAAACACTTCATCGCCATAACCACTAACTTGAGTGCTGCCACGGAATTCGGCATCGAAGAGGCGAATCTGTACCCACTCTGGGACTGGGTTGGCGGCAGATTCTCTTTGTGGTCGGCAATTGGTCTACCCATTGCGCTCGCATTAGGCATGGATGGTTTTCGGCAGTTGCTTGCCGGGGCGCATTCCATGGATGAACATTTTCGAACGGCGCCGCCCGAGAAAAACTTACCTGTCATTCTGGCACTGCTTAACTTCTGGTACCGAGAATACTTCGATGCGCATAGCACGGCTATTGTCCCCTATAGCCAACGCCTAAATCTGCTGCCTTCTTTCCTGCAGCAGCTGTGTATGGAGAGTCTTGGCAAGAGCGTAGATAAGCAAGGCGTGCCGATCGAACACAATACCGGCGACATCATCTGGGGCTCAGCCGGCACCAACGGACAGCACTCCTACTTCCAGCTCTTGCACCAGGGCACTGAATTTATTCCTGTGGATTTCATAGCCTTTGCCAACAGCGATGCCGAGGAAAACGCCCAGGCGCATCAACACCTGTTGGCCAACTGTTTTAGTCAGAGTCTGGCATTGATGGAAGGCAAGCTTGATGCCGACTCGAGCCACAAGGTCGTGGCCGGCAACAAACCCAGTAACACACTGCTACTTGAGGAGCTGAACCCCTACAATCTGGGCATGCTGATCGCGCTCTTTGAGCACAAGGTCTACGCTCTCAGCGTGCTTTGGAACATCAATGCCTTCGATCAGTGGGGGGTAGAGCTCGGAAAGAAGCTTTCCACGAAGGTCTTCGCGGCCATGTCTGCAGAACCAGACCAAGGCGTCCTCGACGAATCGACACAAGGTCTAATTCAAAAAGCTCAACACTGGCGAAAGGACTGACGCTGAGCACTCACTCAGATTGAGATAACTCTACCGACGAATAGTGTTCTACGGTTGGGAACGGATCGTAGAAGTGGTGCAGCAGGGAACGCCATTGTTGATATTCTTCGGACCCTCTAAAGCCCTCGGTATGATCCTCCAGAGTTTCCCATTTCACTAGAAGGAGATAGCGACCCTCCCGCTCAATGCAGTGTCGAAGTTCGTGCGAGATGTAACCTCGCATCGCTTTGATAATCTTCTGCGCCTGGGCAAAACTCTTCTCGAATTCCGCCTCCATCCCCGGCTTTACATCTAACGTGGCCACTTCGAGAATCATTGCTGGTAGTTCTTCTTATTGATCATACATTCTCGTCGCTTTTCACGGGTATCCAAACTTCTTCGCGAGCATTGGGATCGTCTGCTCGCCAATCAGGCCGCAAAATCTCAAAATGCTCCCTATCATCCAACTGCCATTCTGATTTAGGCATCCATTCTGAAAAGATGAAATTTCGTGTCATTGAGAATTCACTAGGTGGGCCGTAATGGTCGAACACAGCATAGTGACCAGCTTGGAGAACAAACAACTGCATGCCGTCAGGAACGCAGTCTCTGTTAGCCACTTCGACAGCCGCCCATTTCTCGAATACAGTCTCGGGAGCAAAGCTCTTGAAACCATCAAATTGAGAGAAATTCTGTACGGAATAAAGCACTTCATTTACTGTGCTCTGAATTTCTTTTCTTCGCGGCATGAAGCGCTGCCAAAGAACTGGAGTCGCATCTTTAGCCACCGACACCTTCGCGGCCATGCCGACCAGCAACTTATCTGACTGCAGAGCGATACGATTAAATTCAACCTTGCGCAAGGTAACTTCCTACTAAAAAAATCAGGCGCTAATTTCGCACAGGCCGCTTCATGGTCTTAAACAAGCCAATCCAGAAAGCACCTTCGAAAAAGATGGCCAACACCAGGAAGACACCCATGCCATTCATGCTGCCAACGGATGCGAAAAACAACGCACAGACTATCAGCAGGAAGAGAATAGGTATTCGATAGAGCATACGCATCGCAATTCTCCTTATCTCAGTTAGAGAGCCAAACTAAATAAATGATTGCTCGTTCGTGAGTATACAGGTTTTCGTTCCAGAGAAGCTTTCATAGAAGCTAGTATGAGCCGCAAGAGAGAACACATCGTCCCGATGCCCGTATTGAGTGATCCAGCCCAAGAGCATCTCTAGGTTTTCGTCCTGCGCCGCCTTTGAAGCGTATTTATGCGGCTCCCACGGTCTAGCCTTGGCATTTTGTACACACTGCTCGACCGGAAGATTCAGGAACACGACCTCGGTGGCCCGCTTAGCTAAAATTTCCAATAAGTCGGTGTAGCAACCCTCGATCACCCAGGACTCATTACCCATGGTGAATTCATCGATCAAGACTTTGGAATCCGTCAGCGGCATGCGCTGCGGCGGCTGAGAGGGAAGCCAGGCAAGCGAGTCCAGATCTAGATGCGCCATGGTAGCGCTTGCGAGTCGCGAGGCAAGTGTAGACTTTCCTGAGCCTGAATTACCAAACAATAGAATTTTTCTCAAGCTCTCATCTCCAATGTCTTCGGTTTATATCTTAAGCCTAGGTCTGAGCTCAGCCCATGAACGCTAGAAGTTCGTTCGTCTTTTCCTTCATCAGCGCCTCATCCCCACGCGACTCTACGTTCAATCGAACGACTGGCTCCGTATTCGACATGCGAATATTAAACCGCCAATTCTCGAAGTTCATGCTCAATCCGTCAGTCTGATCTATGCTTTCGCAAGTCGCCGCATACGTTGCTTCTATTTTCTTAAGCAGAGCTTCAGGATCTTCGATGTGTTGATTGATCTCACCACTGGCTGGGAAAGCGAGCATTCTCGCATCTACCAGTTCGGATAACTTCTTACCGGTCTTCGACATCAAGCCAACTACCAGCAGCCAGGGGACCATGCCGCTATCACAGTAGAAGAAGTCCCTGAAGTAGTGATGCGCACTCATTTCACCGCCGTAAACAGCATCCTCTTCACGCATTCGTTCCTTGATGAAAGCATGACCTGTCTTACACTGAACTGCCTCACCAGAAAACTCTTCTGCAATCTGTATCGTATTCCAGGTTAAGCGGGGGTCATGAACAATTTTTCCACCAGGCTCAATTTCTAGAAAACTCTGCGCAAGAAGACCCACAATATAGTAACCCTCGATGAATCGACCGTTCTCATCGAAGAAGAAACAGCGATCAAAATCACCGTCCCAAGCAATACCGAGATCTGCGCCCTCGGAGAGAATGGCATCGATCGTAGGGCCTCTATTCTCCTCCAGGAGAGGATTTGGAACACCATTGGGAAACGTACCATCGGCCTCATGATGCACCTTGGTAAACTGGAAAGGCAGGAATTGCTCTAGCGCATCGATAGTTGGCCCAGCGCCACCGTTTCCTGCATTGCACACGATTTTCAACTTACTCAGGCTTTTTACATCGACGTAGTTGAGCAGATGTTTTATGTAAGCCGGTTGCGTGTCCGCAAAGCGGATCGACCCGGGCTCGGCACACGGTGAAAATTCATTGTTCTCCGCGATGCGCTGAATTTCCTTGAGACCTGTATCTCCGCTAATGGGCTTGGACGATTCGCGAACAAACTTCATGCCGTTGTAATCAGCAGGATTGTGGCTCGCAGTAATGACGATGCCACCATCTACATTTAAATGACTCGTCGCGAAGTACACTTCTTCGGTACCGCATTGCCCTATATTGATTACCTCTGCACCTGACTCTATTATCCCTCTGCTCAGGGCGGCACAAAGCTCCTGACTGCTAAGGCGAATATCAAATCCCACCACTACCTGTTGCGGTTTTAGAAACTCAACATAGGCGCGTCCTATGCGGTAGGCTATATCGCTGTTCAGTTGATCGGGAACGCGCCCTCTGATGTCATATGGTTTGAAACAGGTGATTTCTTCGATCATTTTTCAACTTCTTTACTTAGATGTGAATACGAAAAATCTTTCTATAACAACTGCTGCGTCGCGCAACAATTATTGCCAGAAAAACTAACTTGATTGCAATTGGTAAGTGTAATTTGTGGCTTCGATATACCCATCGACGCTGCCACAATCGAAGCGGCGGCCAGCAAAACGATAACCTATTACCCTACTCTGCTGAGCCTGGATCTGCAGCGCGTCTGTAATTTGCATCTCTCCATTCTTGCCTGGCGGAGTGCTGCGGATAACATCGAATATATCTGGACTGAGAATATAGCGGCCGATAATCGCAAGATTGCTTGGCGCATTTTCGGGCGCAGGTTTCTCGACCATATTACGAATGCGATAAACTCCGTCAGCTTCGAGATCTCCTTCGATCACACCGTAGCGGTACGTCTCTTCAATTGGCACCTCTTCGATCGCGACTATGCTGCACTGATACTTCTCATACAGCTTGACCATCTGCGCAAGCACACCATCGCCCTCAGTGACGCAATAGTCGTCCGCCAGCACAACGGCGAACGGTTCGCGCCCAATCAAGGTTTCGCCGACTAGAATTGCGTGACCCAACCCCTTCATCTCTACCTGTCGGGTATATGAGAACGTGCAACGATCCATGATTTCGCGCGTGCTGCTTAGTAACTCTTCCTTGTCCGAGCCGGCAATCTCATGCTCAAGCTCGTAGCTAATATCGAAATGGTCTTCTATCGCTCGCTTACCACGCCCAGTTACCACGCCGATCTCGGTGATGCCCGCGTCCATGGCTTCCTCGACCCCATATTGAATGAGGGGTTTGGTCACGATAGGTAACATTTCCTTCGGCATTGCCTTTGTAGCGGGCAAGAACCGCGTGCCGTATCCGGCAGCTGGAAATAGACATTTCTTAATAACGGACATAGCGCAGAGTTTCCCTAAAAGGTTTTTCTATAAATTAATGAAAGCTGTTAGTCCGGCCACAACTGGCAAAGCAACATCTAGCTTGGACTACATAGCTCTGCATTCAGACTCTGTCATAGCGGTCTTCGAAGCGGACGATATCATCCTCGCCAAGATATTCGCCAATTTGAACCTCGATGATTTCTATTGGTTCATTACTAGTATTGGTCAGCCTATGTTTGCTCCCGACCGGAATATACGTCGATTCATTGGGCTGCAGCTCGAACTCCTTGTTGTCGCAGGTTACTAACGCCACACCCTTGAGCACCGTCCAATGTTCCGCTCTCCTATGGTGCAATTGCAACGAGAGCGATGCGCCAGCATTGACCACTATGTGCTTTACCTGGTAGCCGGGCCTGCTGCTTAGAGACTCGTAAGAACCCCACGGGCGATAGACCAAACGGTGTAGCGTGCTTTCTTCCCGCTCATCGTTTTGCAACTGTTGTACCAAGTGTTTTACGGACTGTACCTGGGAGCGGTGGGTCACCAGCACAGCATCCGCCGTCTCGACCACTACGACATCCCGTATCCCCGCAACAGCGACAAGCCGAGATTGAGATTGAATATAGCTATCTTGTACATCGGAGGTGAGCACATCGCCAGATAGTGCATTGCCATGCTCATCCTTTGCTCGTACCTCCCACATCGCATCCCAGGCACCAAGATCATTCCAACCCGCCTGAAGAGGCACAACCACAGCGGAGGACGTCTTCTCCATTACGGCATAGTCTATAGAATCGCTGCGACAGCTCTCGAAGATTGACTCGGGGATAAACTGAAAGTCCTCACCCCGTTCCAGGCTAGCGTAGGCCTGATGGCAGCTATCGAAGATATCTGGAGCATGCCGCTTCAACTCCTGTAAATAAATAGAGGCTGAAAACAAGAACATGCCACTATTCCAAAAATAGCTGCCGCTATCAGATACGCCTGCGCGGTTTCCTGATCTGGCTTTTCCACAAACTTCTCTACGCAATATACATCTACGCCTGCGAGCTCCGCGCCCTTCTTTATATAGCCGTAGCCCGTTTCTGGGACATTTGGCACTATGCCGAATGTAGCCAACTTTCTTTGCTTGGCAGACTGCAATGCCTGAGCTATCGCTTGCTGAAATGCTGCTTGATCCTGAATCACGTGATCGGCCGGCAGGACCAGGAGAAGTGGGTCCGCGTTATCTTGCAGTGCACACAATGCAGCAAGAGCTACCGCAGGCGCCGTATTTCTGCCGACCGGCTCCAGCAATATACTGCAGTGTTCTTTCCCAAGTTGCCGCAGTTGCTCTGCTACCAGAAAGCGATGATCGCTATTACAAACAACTATCGGGTCTTCCACGTCAGGCACGCCGTCTAGACGAGACAATGTGTTCTGAAAGAGCGAGCCCTGCATGTTAGGAAATTCTATAAATTGCTTTGGCAGCATCGATCGGGAAACTGGCCAGAGGCGGGAGCCCACACCACCAGCGAGTATAACGGGAATTAACATAGAACCTGCTGCCTTGGACATCTAAAAGGGAATGACTAAAAGGAACGACATAGTAGCAAAATATCGCCTATTTTAATAAATAGAGCCGATTCAACAGCCTGCCATCATTTTATGATCGATTATTTGGCCCCAGCGCGATAACATCGCAGCCTTTGCAATACCACCCCTCGGAGGGGTTTAACCAGATCATGACACAAGTCGAACACAACTTTGTTCCTAAGAATTCCTATAATTTGGAAGAATTGGTAGATTGCGGCCATGGTCTACTCTTCGGTCCGGGGAACGCCAAGCTACCCGTAGACAATATGCTCATGTTTGATCGCATTATTCAGATCAATAGCGATGGCGGCGATCGTGGCCGCGGACAAATAATCGCGGAGCTGGATATAAAGCCGGACCTTTGGTTTTTCGACTGTCACTTTCCCGGTGATCCGGTCATGCCAGGTTGCCTAGGATTAGATGCCTTGTGGCAGCTACTGGGATTCTTCCTCGGCTGGAGTGGTCACCCGGGTAAGGGTAGGGCACTTGGAGCTGGCGAGGTAAAATTTACTGGCGAAATATTGCCGACTTCAAAGAAGGTAGTTTACGAACTATCGATAAATCGGCTTATCAATAGAAGCCTGGTTATGGGCATCGCCGACGGAAAAGTGTCTGTAGATGGCAAGACAATCTATACCACCAAAGCATTGAAAGTTGGTCTGTTCACGCCAGGAAGTTCATTCTAGTACAGGATGCATGAGTGATTCTTTTTTGATTGGGGAAATCGTATGAAGCGCGTTGTTGTTACTGGTATCGGAATTATATCCTGTTTGGGCAATAACAAAGAGTCGGTGCTGGATTCTCTCAAGGCAGGACGTAGTGGCATTCGACACAATCCCACCTATGAAGAAATTGGCATGCGCAGCCATGTCAGTGGATCGGTGCAGATCGACACGGCTGAACTTATTGATCGCAAGATACTCCGATTTATGGGTGACGCATCTGCCTACGCCTACCTAGCCATGGAGCAGGCCATAGCTGACGCCAACCTTACGGATGACGAAGTATCCAATTTCCGCTCCGGTCTCGTAGTAGGCTCCGGAGGCGGCTCTTCCGAACAGCAGCTTGAATCCACAGATATCATGCGCGAGAAGGGTTTGCGCAGAGTCGGGCCTTATCGTGTAACACGCACGATGAGCAGCACCACGTCGGCTTGTCTGGCCACTCCATTCAAAATCAAAGGCGTCAACTACACAATCTCATCGGCCTGCGCAACCAGCGCACACTGTATTGGCCATGGAGCAGAGCTGATTCAGCTAGGAAAACAGGATATCGTTTTCGCAGGAGGCGGCGAGGCGGAACACTGGACAATGAGCCATATGTTCGATGCTATGGGTGCGCTTTCAACTAAATACAACGACACTCCCGATAAAGCCTCACGCGCTTTCGATGCTGACCGCGATGGCTTCGTGATCGCTGGTGGTGGAGCGATTCTTGTCATGGAGTCTCTCGATCACGCTCTAGCGCGAGGGGCAAATATCTATGCCGAATTAACTGGATACGCAGCAACTTCTGATGGCCACGATATGGTTGCTCCTGCAGGCGAAGGCGGCGCACGCGCGATGCAGATAGCGACCGCAGGTCTGGAAGGGTCGGTAGACTACATCAACACACACGGCACTAGCACACCGGCCGGCGACGTCTCGGAACTACGCGCGATCAAAAGCGTGTTCGGCGAGAACGTACCGACACTTAATTCCACCAAGTCGCTAACGGGTCATTCACTTGGCGCAGCAGGTGCACAGGAAGCCATCTACAGCCTATTGATGATGGAGAATGATTTTATTGCTGCCTCGGCCAATGTCGAGAACCTAGACGAGGAAGCGCAGGGAATGCCAGTCGCAATCGAGCGGCAAGATGACGTTACCCTGAACCGCGTCATGTCGAATAGCTTCGGCTTCGGCGGCACCAATGCCTGTTTGGTCTTTGATCGCTATCAAAATTAGGGTACCTGTTGCTAAGGCCATTAACGGCGAACTGCGCCTCGCAGCTAAACGCTTCAGGCTCGCAACTGTAAAATTATGCAGAGATACCCTAAGGAAATTAATTCTCAGCTTAACTGGTCCAACCTAGTATGAAGATGAGTCCCGTGTTTCGAATCAGTCTGACTCTGCTGCTTAGCACTTTCCTGTTCGCAGGCAACCTGGCTTATGCACAGCTCACGCCGCGCACGGTCTCCGGCCTAGCAGCGCAACCCGCTTCTCCACAGCCCCTGCCACTGGAGCAGGCCTTTCCTTTCTATGTCAGCGTCGTTAGCCCAGGTCGGTACAAGATTGTGTGGAACCTGCCGGATGGCCACTACCTGTATAGGCATGCCTTCGAATTCACCCTAAGTGCGCAAGTCGATTCTCAGGAACTGCCCGTAGAATTCAGAATGCCCGATGGCTTGAAGAAAAATGACCAATTCTTCGGAGATATAGAAGCCTATTATGGCCGGCTAGATATCGATCTACGCCTCAGTACCGTGCCGGGCCCGGACGCAAGAATCTTCATCCACTATCAAGGCTGCGCCGATTGGGGATTCTGTTATCCTCCACAGCGCTTCGAATTTCTGCTAAATCCCTAGGCACAGCCCTTCCTTTCGCAAAAAAGCGTGAAATGTGCGCTATTTTCTGAGAAAATGCCGACAAAATAGCTAATCAGGCTTCACGGGAGAAAATTCACCCTGCCGCCACATTAGGGAAAAGAACATGGCATCAATACTGGCCCTGCATGGACCTAACCTGAATCTACTCGGTAGTCGGGAACCCCACATCTATGGGTCTGACACCCTAGATGACATCAATCAACGCCTCACTGCAAAATGCGCGGAGTCGGGTCATCAATTCGACAGTCTACAGGCTAACTCTGAGGGCGAGATAATCGACCGATTGCACGCGGCGCGAAAAGACGGCACGGCATTCATGATCGTGAACTTTGGTGGATTCACCCACACCAGCATTGCTATTCGCGACGCTATTCTCGCTACCGAGATCCCCTTCATCGAGGTGCATCTTTCAAATCTATTCAGCCGCGAAGCGTACCGGCATCATTCCTATTTTTCCGACATCGCTGTCGGATGTGTGATTGGCTTGGGCGCCCAAGGTTACGAACTGGCGCTTCAGGCTGCTTGCAAAAAACTAGCTAACTAAGACTCTAAGCGGGATATTCCTATGGACATTAGAAAAGTAAAAAAGCTGATTGAGCTGTTGGAAACTTCCGACATCGCAGAAATCGAAATCAAGGAAGGCGAAGAGTCGGTTAGAATTAGCCGCGGATCATTCTCAGCGCCTGCACCCATTGCCTATCAACCGCCTGCAGCTCCTGCTGCTGCAGCGCCGGCCCCTGCTGCCGCACCCCCTGCAGAGCCAGCCGCTTCTACAGAAAATGCTATCAAGTCCCCTATGGTTGGAACTTTCTATCGTTCTCCCTCTCCCTCCTCTCCTGCGTACGTTGAGGTTGGCAAGCATGTAAAGGCAGGAGACGTAGTGTGCATTGTCGAAGCAATGAAAATGATGAATCAAATCGAGGCTGACCAAGCAGGTGTGATCGAAGCTTTTTTGGTTGAAGATGGCGAACCGGTCGAGTTCGACCAGCCATTAATCAGAATCGTATAGATCGCTCTTTGTGTGCCCAGCCTAATCCAAGGATAGCTTCATGCTTGAAAAAGTTTTAATAGCCAATCGCGGTGAAATCGCACTCCGTGTACTTCGCTCTTGTAAAGAACTTGGAATCAAAACTGTCGCTGTGCATTCGACAGCGGACCGGGATCTAATGCATGTTCGGCTCTCCGACGAGTCGGTCTGCATAGGGCCGCCCAGCCCAACAGATAGCTATCTCAACACACCCGCCATCATCTCCGCGATGGAAGTTACCGATGCCGATGCAGTGCATCCCGGATACGGATTTCTATCGGAGAACGCCGACTTCGCCGAGCAGGTAGAGAACAGTGGCTTCGTGTTTATCGGGCCAACTGCCGATACGATTCGCCTGATGGGTGACAAGGTTTCAGCCATCGAAGTAATGCGCGAAGCCGGCGTACCAACCGTGCCCGGCTCCAATGGTCCCATAGACGACAACAACGAGCGCACACTGTCGCTGGCCAAGGAGATTGGCTACCCGGTTATCATCAAGGCAACAGCGGGCGGCGGCGGCCGCGGCATGCGTGTTGTGCACAATGAGGCGGCCCTACTCAAAGCTATATTCGTCACACAGTCCGAGGCCAAGTCTTTCTTCGGCAACGGCGTAGTCTATTTGGAGAAGTTCTTGGAGAATCCGCGCCATGTGGAAATCCAGATTGTCGGCGATGGCAGAGGCAACGCGCTCTACCTTGGCGACCGTGACTGCTCTCTGCAGCGACGCCATCAGAAAGTAATGGAGGAGGCCCCTGCTCCGGGCATTCCTGACAAAGTACGCGCTGAAGTCGCGGAAACTTGCATCCAAGCTTGTAAGAACATGAATTACCGAGGCGCTGGAACCCTGGAGTTTTTGTATGAGGATGAAGCGTTCTATTTCATCGAAATGAATACGCGCGTGCAGGTAGAACATCCCGTTACAGAAATGATTACCGGTGTAGATATCGTTAAGGAGCAACTTCTAATAGCTGGTGGCGCGCCGCTGTCTTATGCGCAAGAGGATATCCGCATGCGCGGACACGCCTTCGAGTGTCGGATCAACGCCGAAGACCCTGTAACGTTTATGCCCAGCCCAGGCAAGATAAAGATGTTCCACGCACCGGGCGGAAATGGTGTACGTGTCGATTCACACCTCTATAGCGGTTATAGCGTTCCGCCCTACTATGACTCCTTGATAGCGAAGCTTATCTGCCACGCAAACAGTCGAGAAGCAGCGTTGAAACGTACACAGATCGCTCTGGATGAGATGCTGATCGATGGTATCCGCAACAATATTCCACTGCATCAAGACCTCGTGCGCGATGCCGAGTTTCAAAAGGGTTGTGTCAACATCCACTATCTAGAAAAGAAGCTTGGATCCTAGAACTCCCCCGAGTCTTCTCACTATGGCATGGCAACAACTCAGGGTTCAGGTACGGCCCGATCAGATTGAACCTCTAGAACAACTGCTGCTGGATTATGGCGGCCTCTCAATAAGCTATCTGGATGCCGAAGATCAGCCGGTATTCCAAAAGGAGCCAGGTAGCACACCATTATGGGACCGCGTCGATCTCGTCTGCCTATTCGAGGAAGCTACAAATCTCGATGGATTGCTTTTCCTGCTACAACAACACCCTGCAATTGAAGACAAGCAATCTCTGACTCTCGAAACCCTAGAAGATCAGGCCTGGGAGAGATCCTGGATGTCGGATTTTAAAGCGATGCAGTTTGGCGAGCGCCTTTGGGTCTGTCCGAGCTGGCAGGAGCCACCCGAACCAAGCGCCATCAATATTATGCTCGACCCCGGCCTAGCCTTCGGCAGTGGCAGTCACGCGACCACCAGCCTTTGCCTACAATGGCTGGAGCAGAACACTCGCAATGACAGCACAGTAATCGATTATGGATGCGGCTCCGGCATTCTCGCCATCGCAGCAGCTCTGCTAGGAGCACCTCGCGTAATCGCAGTAGACAATGATCCTCAGGCAATTACTGCAACTATCGAGAACGCGAAACGCAACCACATCCCTGAGGGTGTTATCGAAACCTACCTACCGGAGCAACTTCCTAGCGATAGAACATCTCATCAAGCAGACATACTCGTCGCAAACATACTCGCCGAGCCACTCATGCAGCTTGCCGAAAACCTCTCTGATCTCGTAAAACCCAAGGGGCATATAGTCCTTTCTGGGTTATTAGCAGAGCAGGCCGACGCAGTGCTTAAACACTACAGCCCCTGGTTTGAGATGGACGAGGCAGTGCTGAGCGAGGAATGGGCGCGATTGAGCGGGACCCTCCTAGATTAATGAGCGATCGAGTGAAGTAAGCTTGTTGTAGGCAAGACAAGGGGATTGACCTACAATCCCTTGCTAACTTGTCGCCCGAAGCACTGCCACATGTCGTTCAATGTAACTCAATGTCCCGCCTGTGAATCCACCTTCAACACTAACTCTCGTGTGTTAGCTGCTGCTGCGGGCAGGGTGCGCTGCGGAGCTTGTCTCAATGTATTCGAGGCCATCGACAATTTCCTTATTCCAGAAGAAACAGACGCCGCACAAAATCAAGACGAGTCGGTTTTCGTAGGCAATGATCCGCAGGAATTTTTCGACCCTTCATCGTTTCTTACCCGCAGCGCCTTAAGCGAAGCCCATGGCGACGAACCTATTCGGGCCGATCCTATCGATGAAAAAAATCTACATCAGGAATTAGAAAAATCGGAAACGGTGAGCGAAGACTTCTTCGCGACAATTGCCGGAGAACTTCAGGGAAGAGCAGAAGCGCCTGCTCTAGAGACTAGGCCTGAAGACGAAGAGCAGCAGATTGATCAGCCTGAGGGCCTACAGGCTAGCATTGCCAATGGAAGCATCGACGAGGAATTCGAGGAAGAAATTCTAGACTCCTTCACGGCAGGGGAAACAGATGCCCATGAGCTCACTGAAGGCGCAGCCGACTCCTCATTAGAGGAACACATTGAATCAGAGCCAACGCACACTGATGTTGAAGAAACGCACATCGAAAGTAAAGAGTCGTTTCTTGGCACGGGCCTATCGGCATCATTCACCTTCAATCCCTATGCTCCGCCTGAGAAGCGCATCGGTGAGCCTGAACCAGATAGCACTCCAGACAAAGAGACGGCAAGCGAGCAGCCAATCCATCCGAGTGCTGCAAGTGATGCCGAATCCAATGAGGACAATGAAACGCTGCTGCTAAATACGCAGGCGGATGCACTGGAACCAGATGTAAAAGCTCCCGACGACTCTGCCTTGTCGCAGATGAATGATGAGGTGACGGCCCCTACTTCGAGTGATGAGACTACTCCAGCCTACGCTGCAGAAGAAGCAACCACCGAATCACTCCCCACTGCAGGATCGAGCGTAGCGTCAGATCCAATCGCAAAACCTGCCGCGGACCACGAGAACTCAGGAGTCGACAGTGAAATACCAAGCGATGCAGCGGACGCTACGCAGACTCCGACTAAGCGAGATGAACTTCCTAGTGAAAGTATTTCTGAAGATGGAGAGCCAACCATTGAAGCGGCACAGACAAGCGCTCAAGAAGTGGATGAAGAATCATCGGATGCGATACGGGCTAGGGCGCTGGGCGCAGAACTAAGCGATGAGGGAGCGTTGGAAGCGATCCCTAAAGAGAATCTTGCTGCCCTGGGCAGCATGTCTACACCCGTCGAGCTCTTAGCCAGAAAAGAGAGTCGCCTACTACGCAGCACCCTACTGTTTCTATCCATCTTGTTACTCGGCGGCCTTCTTAGCTCTCAATATTTGTGGCAGCGTATGGAACTCTATAGTCAGCTTCCTCAATTACGTCCTCTCTATGAAGTTGCGTGCACCTACTTAAACTGTGCACTGCCAGAATACGCCGATATCGATTCTATTCGCAGCGAGAACCTTGCCGTACAAACGCACCCGACCTTTGCGAACGGCTTGATGATTAACACGGTCATTCGGAACACAGCAGCATTCGAGCAACCGTTTCCAATTCTCATACTCAGTTTCAATAGCGTTGAGAACAGCGTCATAGCGCTGCGCGAATTTACTTCTGCTGATTATCTGGACCCAGGGCTTCGCTCCATCCAAGCAATGCCTCCCAAGACACCGGTGCAAATCAGTCTAGCGATAATGGACCCTGGACCTGAAGCCGTAAACTACACCCTGGCATTCCGCTGGCCTTAGCAACAGATTTGTCGCCCGCACTAATTGCGCAAAAACCGGGTGTACAAAAAACAAACAAATTGCTTTAACTGGAAATGCGTCCCCGCTATCATAGCCGCCCCTAACAATGTCAGCACAACTGCAATAACAAGAATGATTGACGTCGGCCCCTACAAACTACGAAACTCGCTATTCCTTGCGCCAATGGTAGGCGTTAGTGACACACCCTTCCGGGAAATATGCACAGAAGCTGGCGCCGGCCTAACTGTCGCGGAAATGCTGACGAGCAATGCAGAACTGTGGCAGAACGAACGCAATAGATTAAAGCGAGTAAAACCTAAAAACCATGGACCTCATGTCGTGCAAATTGCAGGATCCGATCCGGAGTTGATGGCCCAAGCTGCAGCACTGAATGCAGAACTCGGCGCCGATGGCATTGATATCAACATGGGCTGCCCGGCGAAGAAAGTACTGAAGAAAGCAGCAGGTTCAGCGCTACTTAAAGATGCCGAGTTGGTAGAACGAATCTTAAAAGCAGTAGTCGCACGCGTAGATGTTCCTGTGACGCTGAAGATACGCACTGGCTGGAGTTCCGAAACAAGAAATGGTGTTGAGATCGCGAAGATTGCTGAGGATAGCGGCATAAGCTTACTCACAGTGCACGGCCGCACTCGAGAGTGCCGCTTCAAGGGTCATGCAGAGTACGACACCATTGCAGAAATTAAGAGCGCCATCTCGATCCCTGTAATCGCCAACGGCGATATAGATTCGCCACGCAAGGCCGCAGCGGTCCTTAAGCACACTCAAGCAGACGGATTAATGATCGGTCGTTCTGCACAGGGTAGGCCGTGGATATTCAGAGAGATAGAACACTATCTTGCTACCGGTGAGACCCTTCCAGAGATCGATCTAAAAACTCGTCTCGATATAATCTTTTCACATCTTATGAAACTTCATAGTTTCTATGGCGACGTGAAAGGAGTATGGTATGCACGTAAGCATGTTGCCGCGTATGTAAAAGAATTATTAGAATCGCGTGAATTTATGAAAAACTTCAATGCCATCGAGTCCCCAGCCGCACAACTCGACTGCATCTTCGCGTACTTCTCTCGCTTGGACGAAGGTCTCATACAAGAACAGGGAGCTGAAGCCGCGTGAATAAGTTCGATAGAATTGCAAACCACCTTGAGCCGATTCAGGTTCAAGACAACACCCCCACTGCACCGCAGGAAAATACACTTCGAGCCGAAGTTGAACGCTCACTAAAGCGCTATTTTGAAAATATCGAAGATGAGGCAGTTACCGATCTTCACCACATGGTTATTTCAGAAGTAGAGGCCCCCTTGATTGAGGCAGTAATGCGTTATTGCGGCAACAATCAAAGCAAGGCATCTATCATGCTTGGTTTGAACCGTGGTACGCTACGCACCAAATTAAAGCTATACGGTTTACTGTAAATTCCATCGATCGGCGCTCTAAATTTAGTCTTCGCTGAGCTTATCTAAGCCATTCGACTTAGTGAGATTAGCAGAAATCTAGATAACCGGTTTTGCATCAACCCCAACTACGCCCATAAGCAAAGATAGCCCTATGACAACAGAAAAATCTGCTGCCATTCGTCGTGCATTGATTAGCGTCTCCGACAAGACTGGCATTGTTCCCTTCGCGAAAGCTCTTCATAAACTTAACATCGAGATCCTCTCCACTGGGGGCACGTATAAGCTGCTCACGGAGGAGAACGTTCCAGCGATAGAAATCTCGGAGTACACCGGCTTCCCAGAAATGATGGATGGCAGGGTTAAGACTCTGCATCCGAAGGTCCATGGCGGCATCCTAGCCCGCCGCGATAAGGATCAGGCGGTAATGGAGGAGCATGACATACCTCCGATCGACCTCGTGGTGGTCAACCTCTATCCCTTCGAAGCCACCGTAGCGAACCCTGACTGCGATTTGCCAACGGCGATTGAGAACATCGATATTGGCGGTCCTACCATGCTTCGTGCGGCTGCAAAGAACAATCGTTTCGTCGCTGTAGTGGTAAACCCATCAGACTACGACGGCATCGTTGATCTCTTGCAAGCCAATGAGGGCAGCCTCGACCAAGAGACTCGTTTCGACCTCGCGGTAAAGACGTTTGAACACACGGCGGCTTACGATGGAGCAATCGCCAACTATCTAGGCGCGAAGATCGACCCTGAATCGAACTTTCCGAGGACGTTTAATACGCAATTCCTGAAGACCCAGGAGATGCGTTACGGAGAGAATCCACATCAGAATGCCGCCTTTTACGTAGAAAGAAAACCAAGCGAGACGAGCATCAGCACGGCAGAACAGCTACAGGGCAAGGCTCTGTCTTATAACAATATCGCCGATACCGATGCAGCTCTTGAATGCGTTAAATCATTCAGCGAACCCGCCTGTGTCATCGTCAAGCATGCGAACCCTTGTGGAGTTGCCGTTGCGGAATCACCGCTGAGAGCTTACGAGCTCGCCTTTCAAACCGACCCAACCTCGGCCTTCGGCGGTATCATTGCGTTCAATCGCGAGCTGGATGCCCAGACTGCTCAACGCATCGTCGACCAGCAATTTACCGAAGTGATCATAGCGCCTTCTGTTTCCGATGCCGCACTTCAAATCACCGCAGCGAAGAAGAATGTACGTGTACTGCGCTGCGGCCAATGGAAGGATCACAGAGAAGAAGCGTTTGACTATAAGCGCGTCAATGGCGGGCTGCTAGTACAGGATCGCGACATTCATCAAATCTCTCGCGACGATCTGAAGGTCGTTAGCGCTCGCGCGCCTAGCGAGGATGAGATTCGCGACATGCTGTTCGCCTGGTCTGTTGCGCAGTATGTAAAATCGAATGCCATCGTCTACTGCAAGAACAACCAGACAATTGGCATTGGCGCTGGACAGATGAGTCGCGTCTACAGCGCGAAGATAGCCGGCATCAAAGCGGCCGATGAAAATCTGGTAGTCAAAGATTCTGTGATGGCATCCGATGCCTTCTTTCCGTTCCGCGACGGCATAGACGCTGCCGCTGAGGCTGGCATCTGCGCAGTCATACAGCCGGGCGGATCGATGCGCGATGACGAGGTTATCGCCGCGGCCGATGAGGCAAATATAGCGATGGTATTCACCTCCATCCGACACTTTCGCCACTAGTAGCGCACTCTACTCGAGATTATAGCCATGAAGGTATTAGTTATAGGCAGCGGCGGCCGCGAACACTCCCTCGCGTGGAAGGCCGCACAATCGAACACTGTCGATAAAGTATTTGTAGCGCCGGGCAACGCCGGCACCAACAGAGAACCAAAACTAGAGAATGTCGCTATAGATCCACTCGACTTTCCCGCGCTGGCCACCTTCGCGTCACAAGAAAACATCGAACTAACAATAGTGGGACCTGAGGCACCTTTAGTCGAAGGTATAGTCGACTACTTTCAAGAGCGCAACCTACCGTGTTTCGGACCGTCGAAAAATGCCGCACAGCTAGAAGGCTCTAAATCCTTCACCAAAGATTTTCTCAGTCGGCACAATATCCCCACCGCGTTCTATCAAACCTTTACGGAAGTTGCTGCCGCAAAAAACTATATCATCGCTAACGGTGCACCTATCGTCATCAAGGCCGACGGCCTCGCCGCGGGCAAGGGTGTGATCGTCGCCATGACAGAGAGTGAGGCGATAGTCGCTGTAGAAGACATGCTGTCGGGAAACAAATTTGGAGATGCCGGGCACCGAGTCGTAGTAGAAGGCTTCCTACAAGGCGAAGAAGCCAGCTTCATTGCCATGGTAGATGGGCGCAACGTGTTGCCGATGGCGACCTCGCAGGACCACAAGGCGAGAGACGATGGCGACAAGGGGCCGAATACTGGCGGCATGGGCGCTTACTCCCCGGCTCCGGTGGTCAACGAGGTGATCTATCAGCGCATCATGGATCAGGTGATTCTACCAACCGTTGCAGGAATGGCAGCCGACGGCAATGATTACACAGGCTTCCTCTACGCCGGACTGATGATTACCGAAACTGGCGAGATAAATGTGGTCGAGTTTAATTGCCGCTTCGGCGACCCTGAAGCACAGCCGGTAATGATGAGACTGCAATCAGACCTAGTTCAGCATTGCTTAGCCGCACTCAACCAGACGCTGGATGGCGAACAGGCCCAGTGGGATGATAGGTCAGCTGTGGGCGTTGTGCTCGCCGCCGGGGGCTATCCAGCCTCTTATGGCAAGGGATTCCCGATCAGCGGGCTTGATCAGCCCCTAGAGTCACATCAGAAAATATTCCATGCCGGTACAGCAGAGAAAGATGACGCGGTAGTTACCAGTGGCGGACGGGTGCTCTGCGCTACGGCTCTGGGCGGGACAGTCTCAGAAGCTCAGGCTGAAGCCTATAAAGTTCTGCACAATATTCACTGGGATAACGTCTATTTTCGAAATGATATTGCCTATCGCGCCATTGCGAGAGAAAATACCTAGATCATGTCCAATAACTCACATTTAGATTTTCTCGATCGCTGTCTTGTTCAATTCGATCAGGCTCTACGCAGCTGTGTGCCCGGCTCTAGCAATGCACGCCGACCTTCGCCTGCCGCGGCCAAGATGGAGTTGGAACTAGATGAGACCGAACGACAGCATGCGGCCGGATTAATGCGCATTAATCACACCGGTGAAGTCTGCGCGCAGGCGCTGTATCAGGGGCAGGCAGCAACCGCCAAATTGAATGATGTACGGCAGTCTATGGAAGAAGCTGCCGCCGAAGAGGTTGATCATCTGGCCTGGTGCGAAGAGCGCCTGCAGCAATTGGACAGCCGACCGAGCGTACTGAACCCTCTGTGGTATACATTATCTTACGGAGTGGGTGCAGCAGCGGGGCTAGCCGGCGACAAATGGAGCCTGGGATTCGTAGCAGAGACAGAAGATCAGGTTTGCGAACACCTTGAAGAACACCTTGATCAGTTGCCGGAGAACGACAGTAAGAGCCGAGCTATTCTCGAACAAATGATCGCGGATGAGAAACATCATGGGGAATCGGCGCGCGAAGCCGGTGGCGCAGCACTACCCACTCCGATCAAGCAGGCCATGACGGTCATGTCGGAAGTAATGAAGAAGACTACCTACCACATCTAAATTTGCCCGATCCTAATCACGCCTTCACGTTCTAGGTAATTCCACTAGCTAACTAGTCGATACTGAAAAAATCATTTCACTTGTTTTTGGAGCACTCGCATTGCCCTTAACGAGCAATGGTTGCACATCCCTGCGCAACGCTACCGGCCAGAAAATGCATGATACTGCAGTTTTCTGGTCGAAATTTTAGCTACAGCTGAAGCTAGGTGATTAATATCCCTATCGAGATACATTTTCCAGAGTCGACTAACACCTATTTTTTTGCCTCGAAAACCTCAAAATCATGGGTAACTTTTACGCCGGCGTTTTTCATCATGATCGATGCCGAACAATACTTATCCGCCGAAAGCTCGATTGCACGCTGCACACGCGTCTCACTTAGATCAAAACCGGTAACCTTGAAATGCAGATGAATGGACTCGAAGGTGGCTGGCGTTCCGTCAACTCGCTCTGCGGTAACCTCCGCCTCGCAAGCCGTAACCCATTGCTTCGCCTTCTTCAAGATCGTCACAACGTCGTAGGATGAGCAACTGCCAACACTGAGAGCCATCAACTCCATGGGCCGCATGCCCATATTTCGCCCGCCGCCTGCTGGCGCACCATCAAGTACAATTGCATGTCCACTGTCGGACTCCGCTACAAACATCACGTTCTCAACCCAATTCACTCTCGCTTTCATTTTCTAATCCTATGTAGGCCTTACTTTGCAAAAATTCAGCATCAAATTACTGATATCAACGCTGCAGCAACCAAAAACTATCGGCAATTCGGCTAGTCGCGAATCAAGAAAACAGAGGTGGCAACCGATAATAGTCAGTATATGGAATGGCGAACAAGGTTAACATAGTTAACTTTCGCCGAGAGCGCCGCAACACGACTACTCGCAGCGCATCCAGAGCAAAACTTGGTACGATCGTGATTTATTTATTGGAGTAAGCAGCAGCACGTTCGAAGCCTTTCGAGATCAGCTATTATTGTGATGGGAATCTCACAATTGCGACTAAAATGTGATATATATTTAACTCGCTAGAAAACGTAGGAGTTTTACCAATGGCACTCATGGCCATAACGCCACATATCGAAGACTTGGATAATTTTTTATCCCAGTGCCATCGCAAGCGTTATCCAAATCGCGCCACCATTATTTATGAGGGCGACAAATGCGATACGCTGTATTACATCATCAAGGGGTCAGTTTCCGTTGTCCTAGAAGATGATGAAGGCAAGGAAGTGGTCATCACCTACCTAAATCCCGGAGACTTCTTCGGCGAAATGGGACTGTTTGAGAAGGCTGAAGAACGTAGCGCCTGGTGTCGCGCTAGGAATGCCTGCGAAGTCGCTGAAATCAGCTATACCAACTTCAACACCTATATTCGCTCCCACCCGGAGATCGTGTTCACTATCGGTCAGCAGATGGCGCATCGCCTGCGCAATACAACACGCAAAGTGGGCGATCTTGCCTTCTATGACGTAACTGGTCGTATCGCTCGAACACTAATCGATCTGAGCAAAGAGCCGGATGCCATGACCCACCCCGACGGCATGCAGATAAAGATTACTAGGCAGGAAATCGGCAGGCTGGTGAACTGCTCTAGAGAGATGGCTGGACGAGTCTTGAAGACTCTAGAAGAACAGGCTCTAGTCAGTGTTAGCGGTAAGACGATAGTCGTTTTCGGTACTCGTTAGTAACTTAGCTGCCGAGGCTTAAGTCTCAGCAGCAGCAATCCCTATTCACCAGATCTTATTTTCCGAACATCAGTTCCTTCAGCTTCGCCCCCGGACTGGGCGCGCGCATGAAAGACTCTCCCACCAGAAACCCATAGATTCCTGCGTCTGTCATGGTATTCACATCGCCGGCTGTATGAATGCCACTCTCGGTGATGAGCACCTTGTCTGCTGGCACCTGCGCAGCCAAATCTAGCGTAGTCTGCAGACTAGTCTCAAAGCTGTGTAGGTTTCGATTATTGACCCCAATCAGGTCCGTATTAAGCTGCAGAGCCTGCTCCAATTCACTTTGATTGTGCACTTCGACCAAAATATCGATGCCAATCTCGTTGGCGTAGTCGGCCAATTCGACTAGTTGCGTTGGTTGCAGCGCAGCGACAATAAGCAGGATGCAATCAGCACCTAGCGCTTTCGATTCGGCGATCTGATAAGTATCGATCATGAAGTCCTTGCGAAGAACCGGTAGCCCACACGCCGCTCTGGCCTGCAGCAGATACTCATTACTCCCTTTAAAAAACTTCTCATCGGTCAATACGGAGAGACAACTCGCACCATTCGCCTCGTAGTCAGCAGCGTGCTGCGCAGGCTGAAAGTCTTCACGAATTAAACCCTTCGAAGGCGAGGCCTTCTTTATCTCCGCGATTACGGCGACCCGTTGCGAATGCACGCGTTCACGCATCGCCTTGGAGAAAGACCGCGCCTGATCGATCGAAGGAAATCGCGCCTCTAATTCAGCATAAGACACAGCCACTTTTGCCGCCGCTACTTCCAACTGCTTATTCGCGACTATTTGTTCAAGAATTGTGGCTTTAGACAAAGTGTGTGCTCGCTCTACTGTGAATATCTTCTATGCTGCTCTTCTATTGTGGAACCGATCTATTTCTTCAGCGATTGAGTGAACTCGGCCAGTCGCTCTAGTTTTTCTAAAGCCTCACCCGACTGCAGAATACTCTGCGCCTTGGCAACGCCGGCAGAGAGATCATCTGTCAAATTCGCCGCATAGATGGCAGCACCTGCATTTAGGGCTACGATATCTGCCGCAGCCTGGTTCCGATTGCCAAGCGCATCCTTCAACATGGCTAGGCTTTCTTCAGCGCTATCGATCTGCAGCATGGAATAGTCGGCGTAACACTGAATTCCGAAATCAGCAGGCTCGACGGTATACAGTGATATCTTGCCATCACGCAGCTCGCCTACTGTCGATGTCGCTGCGATGCTAATCTCATCCAGCCCATCTTCTGCCGCTACTATCAATACGTGGCTGCTGCCTAGCTCCTTCAACACCTCTAACAACGAAGGTATCCACGCGGCATCAAACACCCCGATAATTTGATTCGGCGCGCCTGCAGGGTTTGTCAGAGGACCCAACAGATTGAATACGGTTCTAACTCCGATTTCCTTTCTCGCCGTAATCACATGCTTCATGGCGCTGTGGTGCGCGGGTGCAAACATGAATCCGATCCCCACCTGCTCAATAGTCGCGGCAACATCCTCTGCACCCAATGCGAGATTGACGCCCGCCGCCTCCAGCACATCGGCGCTGCCACTTTTGCTCGTCGCACCGCGATTGCCATGCTTCGCCACCTTTGCTCCCGCGCAGGCAGCTACTATAGCCGAGGCCGTAGACACGTTAAACTTGTTGGAGCCACTACCACCGGTTCCGCAAGTGTCGACTAGGTGTGGGTGATCTGCAAGCTGCACCTTCGTGGCCAATTCGCGCATCACCGTGGCGCCGCCTAGTATCTCGGACGCCTTCACACCCTTCATCTGCAGGCCGACAAGAAAGGCGGCATTCTGTGCGTCGGTAGATTTACCCGACATGAGCTCGCGCATAACCGAAATCATCTGATCTCTGTCTAAATCCACACCCGATGTGACTGCCTTGATGGCTGCTCTTATATCCATTAGTTCTTACCGTAGCTAATTAGTGTTGATCTTGAAAGTTAAAGTCGAAGATGTCTCGTGAAAAATAGCGGCTTAGTTCTGGTCTAGAAAGTTCTTCAACAAAGCATGTCCATGCTCGCTAAGAATTGACTCGGGATGAAATTGCACACCCTCTACGGCGAGTTCTTTATGTCTTAGGCCCATTATCTCCTCAAGCCCACCATTCTCATTCTCGGTCCATGCCGTCACTTCTAAACAATCGGGTAGTTGCAGTGCATCAACGACCAATGAGTGATAGCGCGTCGCTGTAAAGGGCTCCGCCAAATCCTTAAAGACACCCTGTCCGTTGTGATGAATCGCGGAGAGCTTTCCATGCATCACTTTCTTAGCACGGACGACCTCGCCACCGTACACCTGACCGATGCTCTGATGACCGAGGCAGATGCCTAGAAGCGGAATCTTGCCCGCAAAATGACTAATTACCCGCATGGATATGCCGGCCTCCTTCGGCGTGCATGGGCCGGGAGAAATAACAAGCTGCGCTGGGTCCAAAGACTCTATCTCGTCGATCGAGATGGCATCGTTGCGATACACTTGCACATCGGCACCGAGTTCGCCCAGATATTGCACCACGTTATAGGTGAAGGAATCATAATTGTCGATCATCAAAAGCACTGAGCAGACCCTCATTAAGCCCAAAATTTGAGAGCGCCATTCTAGCAGTCCAAGCGAATTCTGTCTTGAATAGCCATAATGATCCAAAGAGCAATCGCAGACTTGAAAAAAAGAAGAGCTAAAGTAATGGATGCCTGAAAGGCTCTAAGAGATCGGGCCTAGGTTCAATACAAGAATTATTCGACGGACAACTTATTGTTCGCCATCTGCACGGCACGCACTATGGCCCTGGCCTTATTCTGCGTTTCTTCCCATTCCATTTCAGGCTGTGAATCGGCAACGATTCCAGCACCAGCCTGCACATACAGCTTCTCATTCTTGATTACAGCGGTGCGAATAGCGATAGCCATGTCCATATTGTCATTCCAGCCCAGATAGCCCATGGCTCCGCCATAGATGCCGCGTTTCTCAGGCTCCAACTCGTCGATGATTTCCATGGCCCGCACCTTGGGTGCACCGCTCAGGGTTCCGACCGGTAGCGTCGCCTGCAACACATCTAGCGCAGATTTGTCGGCCTGTATCTCACTCTCTACTATCGATGCAATATGCATGACGTGCGAATAGCGCTCCACGAACATCTGCTTGGGCACCGTGACAGATCCGGTCTTGGAGACTCTGCCGGAATCGTTGCGACTGAGGTCTATCAACATTAGATGCTCAGCTATTTCCTTCGCATCGGCCAGCAAATCCTCTTCGAGTGCTAAGTCTTCCGCTTCGCTATTGCCACGCTTGCGCGTTCCAGCCAATGGGCGCACGGTGATCTTGCTGTCTTCTACTCGCGCCAAAATCTCAGGCGATGCACTGACCACATGATGATCGCCGAGATCGAAGTAGACCATGTAAGGCGAAGGATTCAAGAATCGTAATGCGCGATAAAGGTTTAGCGGCTCCCCGGAAAAAGGCACAGACATGCGCTGCGAGAGCACGACCTGCATGACATCGCCTGCAACTATATATTCCTTTATCTTCTCAACTGCCTGCTGGTAATTCTGTCGCGAGAAATGGTGAGCGAAGTCCGCGTCTAGAACTGACTTTGGTTCTTGAAGGCTTGGCAGAGGAACCGACTTTTTCAACTGCTCCTGCAAAAAATCCAATCGCTGCTGGGCTGCAGCATAGGCATCTTCCTGAGCTGGATCGACATTTATCACAAAACAAATAGTTCCACTGAGGTTATCGAAGACCACAACTTCCTCGGATAACATTAACAAGATGTCGGGCGTGCCGATCTCATCTTTGCCCTGCGAGGGGCCGATGCTCGTTTCAACAAACCTCACCGTATCGTATGAAAAATAGCCGACAAGGCCACCATTGAAGCGCTGGCCATCAGCAAGCTCAGCAACCTTAAAGCGATTCTTAAAATCAGCAATAAAATCGAAAGGTTTTTTTGTAACCACCTCTTCAACAACCTTTCCGTTGTCTTCGACGGTTACAGTTTCGCCCACAACGCGCAGCACAGTGGAACAAGGTAATCCGATAATTGAATAGCGACCCCATTTCTCGCCACCCTGAACTGACTCGAAGAAATAGCTATGCTCGCCAGTACCTTCTCCCTTACCCAGTTTCAGATAGATACTCAGAGGCGTTTCGGTGTCAGCTAGAATCTCGCGCACTATGGGGATGCGGTTAAAGCCAGATTCGGCGAGTTTCTGAAATTGTTCTTCAGTCATTAGATAACTCAGGGCTCTCTATTCTAAACATCGGGGACACGAAATAGGATCGGGTTTCAGTGATGCTTGTCGGGACTCTGTCCCAACTGCGATCGCATCTCGGCGATAGTCTTGGCATAGTCATCGCTGTTGAAAATGGCTGAGCCGGCCACGAACATGTCTGCGCCGGCGTCTGCGATCTCGCGAATATTGGAAACACCGACACCGCCATCTACTTCTAAGCGAATAGAGTAGTCGCTGTCATCGATGAGCTGGCGCACTTGTTGCAATTTCTTGAGCGTCGAGGGGATGAATTTCTGTCCACCGAACCCTGGGTTTACCGACATTAAGAGGATGACATCGATCTTGTCCATCAAATATTCTAGGCAATCGATTGGCGTGCCAGGATTGAAGACTAGTCCAGACTTGCAGCCCTGCTCTCGGATCAGCTGCAAGGAGCGATCTACATGCCCGGTGGCCTCGGGATGAAAACTGATATAAGAGGCACCAGCCTTGGCGAAATCATAGATGAGTTGGTCGACGGGGCTCACCATCAAATGCACGTCGATTGGCGCAGTGATTTTGTGATTCCTGAGCGCCTGACACACCATCGGCCCGATCGTGAGGTTAGGCACATAGTGATTGTCCATGACATCGAAATGAACGACATCCGCGCCCGCATCCAAGACTGCGTTGACTTCTTCACCGAGTCTAGCGAAGTCGGCGGACAAGATGGAGGGAGCGATCAAATAATCTTTCATTACCTAGGCCCGTATTGCGAAGTGTGAGAAAGCAGCATTTTACAGACAATGTCAGGGCTTGTCCTGATTGGAAACCCATGTCCATAAAAACTTCCGTTTGGGGGTCGTTTGAGAGATTGAGAGGACGCCAGTTGGAGAGATAACTCTAACGGCGCGGGGTTGCAGCACTGAAGAATCTAGACACGGAGCTTACGAAACCCACAGAGCGCTTCGTAGGCACTGCGAATCGCCATCGTGTTCTCCTGCGCCTGCCTGAGGGCATCCTCGGAGGCATTGCTGCTGGCAAGCTTGTCGGGGTGGTAGCGTGACATCATGCGCAAGTAAGCACGGCGAATCTCTCCATCCTCCACGCCCGGCTCCAACTGCAGCACACGGTAGGCATTCTGCAGAAACGACCTTCCTTGGGACTTCAAAAACTCGCTGCGAGGAATCCCCTCTGCGCGCTTATAGTGCTTGGACTGGGTAGCAGAGGCGATAGCGAGAAATTCTGACTTGGAATACCCTAGTTGTTCAGCCACATCCCTTAACAGCATCTTGTCTTTCAAGCGGAGGTCTCCCTTAAGATAGGCAGCCTCGCATTGAATCTGCAGAAATAATTTTGCTAGAGCGCTACGCCGTCCTATAACTTTCGCAGCCAAGGCTACCGATTCATATAGATCCGCATCTGGATACTTGCCCTGGTCGTAGGCACTGATTGCCTGGCGTCGTTTCTCACCAACCAATGCCATGCGCTGCATGATCTGGCTTCCATAGTCGATCTCTTCCTGAGTCACTCTGCCATCCATCTTCGCAAGCCGACCCAGCACCATAAACATGGCACGGGATAACTGCTGTTCGGCACGACCTCCTGCGGGCAGTTCGGCAGCGGCACTAAAACCACTGAGCCGCTTGAACAGGGCTTTCCTATAGGCTTTGCTTGTAAGCGCCGTCAACATCTCTACTCACCTGTCTCAGGATTTGCTTTCATGTCTGCATCTCTGAGCGCATTAACTTCTTTCAGTCGTGCTGGCGTGCCGATGTCCATCCACAGGCCTTCGTACACCTCACCACTCACCTGCTCTACTAGCATAGCCTCCTGCAAAAGAGGCACATGGGATCTCGGCTGGATCGGATAGTCACGAAATAGATTCTTGTGCATCACACTGATGCCGCTGAAAGTCAGGCGCTGATCTCTAGAGGAATGATCTTCGTGAACTCGGCCCTTTTCATCAATATAGAAATCACCGTGCGGATGGTGATCCGCATTCTCGACCAGAACTAGGTGAGCCAACCTATCGATTCCGTCGACTGGCTCTAAACTGGCAAAATTGAAGTCTGTCCAGATGTCCGCATTCACTACCAGAAAGCAATCGTCTTGCAGCTGAGGTAACGCCTTGATGATGCCGCCTGCCGTCTCTAATCTAATTGCTTCTTTCGAGTAGCTGATCGAAGTACCGTACCTCGATCCATTCCCGAGCAGCTCCTCGATCATGCCCCCCAAATAAAAATGATTGATCACGATGCCTGTTACACCGCCAGCAACAAGCCTCTCAATCTGATGTTCGATAAGAGTCTTGCTCCCTACTTTCAATAGAGGCTTGGGTAGGTCGGCGGTGAGAGGCTGCATTCGCTTGCCAAGCCCGGCCGCCAAAATCATTGCGCGCATTAGAGTTCCAGATTGAGTTTCGCTTTCGCTACGATAAGCACATTTGTCTCAAACCAGTCTAGGAACGGAGCCATTTCCTCATACTTACAGGCTACTTCCAGAAAATACTGGATAACCAGAGGGATATCGGCCAAATACTGCGGTTTATTATCTCTTATGCACAGACGAGAGAAGATTCCCATGACCTTAAAATTGCGCTGCAGGCCCATGAGATCGAAATCGCGGCGGAATTGAGAGGCTGCAACGCCTTCTACTAACCCAGCCGAGCTCGCCAATTCGAAGTAATGAAGTGCCAGTGATTCGACTAAATCCGGGCTCCAGCGGATATAACAATCCCGTAGCAGAGAGACCAGATCGTAGCTATAGGCCCCTGCCATCGCATCTTGAAAATCTATGATGCCCGGCCCCTCGCCTTCTGCAAATTTCGCATCATCGAGAATCAGCAGATTCCGCGAATGGTAGTCGCGATGTACCGCGAGCTGAGTTTGCCCTAGAGCGGCCTCTTCTAGGAAAGTAAAAGCGCTGGCGATTAATTCGTGATCGCTAGCGCTCAGATCGAGCCCAAGAAAGCGCTTACAAAACCAGTCTTCGAACAGCTGCATCTCTGTGCGCAACTTTTCGCGGTTATAGGGGGCAAGTCTCTTTTTATCTACTTTCGACTGTATCTTGACTAGTGCGCGGATCGCGTCCTTGTACAGACTCTCAACCTGATACTCGGAAATGGAATCCATTCCACCGTCTTGCAGCGTTAACAAACGCGGCAGGTATAGACGGTCGCCGAAATCCTCAAGCAGTAGAAACCCCTCTGCGTAATTCTTCGCGAACACCTTGGGTGATTTGACCCCCGCTTCTCGTAAGTAACCGGCAATCTCCACAAACAATTCACTGCTTTCATTATCCGGTGGCGCGTCTACCGCGATAAAGCTTTGCTCGGGAAGCTGGGCGCGGAAGTAACGACGAAAGCTCGCGTCTCCACTCACAGTAGTCAACTCAATATCGACCGAGCCCAATTCCAAAAGCTGACTCAGTTGTCCATTTACCCAAGCGTTTAACTGCGCCTTGCGACTATCGTTCATTCTGACTCTTTTTCTCTTGTCTCTCTTGTTTTCGGGCGTTCTTTGGCAGGCTTCGACACCGGAAGTCTAAGGCCCCGCTTTGCATTCAATCCGCGATGAATTATTATGCCTTGCTTAATGCTTGGTCACAGCATCTCTTGTCACTTAGTTAGTCGGTTTCAATCCAAATTTGTTTAAGGGCCGCCGCCTACCACAGTGATTTACCGAATAGAATTAGGAACCCTCGAATCAAGTATGCCGTTCAAAAAACGCCATCTCTCTGCTGAAATAGCCCTAATCTTGTCTTCGGGATTACTACTCACTGCAATAACCAGCACAGCACAGGCACAGCTTCCGCAATTCAGCTGCCACGCAAACGATGCAGGCGATGGCTGGATCTGTGAGAACCTAATCCCCGACAGCGCTAATACAGTACCCACAACAACCCTGCCCACAAACAATACTGAAGCCGAAGCTAGAATTGGCCGTAGCGATGCTGCTCCCGAGAACCGGCAGGAGAACCCAACTCCCGGCAGCACTAACACAGTACCCACAACTACCCGGCCCCCAAACAATACTGAAGCTGGAGCTAGAATTGGTGGGATTGATGCCGCTACCAATACAGAGTCACCAAACGAAAGCGAGCCGACTGTGCTCAGAGCCACCAACAACACCCGACGCTATGAGCTAGATTGGGTTCCACTAGCATCCTTAAGCAAAGAGCAACTCGCTCAGCTGGATGGAAACTGCTGCGGCGCGTTTGTAGACCCTACTGGACGCGAGAAAGATAACGAGAACCGACCTGCCGATTCCGAAACCCGTTTCGATGCCGAGCAGGGCATAACCAGCATCTCGCAGACCCTTGTCAGTATCGACGGCAATATCATCGTGCAGCAGGGCTATCGCACCATCGAGAACGACGAATTCACTACTATCGATCGCGAAGAGAACACCGTGCTAATGCAGGGTGATGTTATTTTTCGCGAGCCAGGCGTCATGCTGCGAGGCAGTTCAGCCTTTATTGATAATGATGCTGGCGCCAATCGAGTGGAAGATGCGCAGTATGTATTGCATGACTTAGGTGCCCACGGCAACGCCGAGAGCATCACCTACAGTAGCGACACAGGCAGCGTAACCATCGAGAATGGCGAATTCAGCCGCTGCGAACCCGAATCGAACTTCTGGTTATTCCGCGCAGAGAGCATCGTGCTCAACCAAGATGAAGGACGCGGCTATGCAACCGCAGTAAGCCTGCGTATAAAAGACGTACCGATTTTCTACTATCCAGGCACTCTACCTTTTCCGCTCGGCGACGAGCGCATGTCTGGGTTCTTGTCACCCAGCACCGGATCGACGCGCAGCGGCGGCTTCGACTTCGAACTGCCCTACTACTTCAATCTTGCGCCGCAATACGACGCCACACTCTCACCCAGACTCATATCAGACCGTGGCGTGCTGACAGGACTAGAACTTCGTTATCTTGCCGAAACTTCAATAAACACCCTCAATATGTCCTACCTGGGCAATGACAAACTGTTCGATGAAACAACGGCGAACGTGCTCGGTTCCGATTCGCCGCCAACAGATAACCGCTGGTTTATCGGCTACGAACATTACGGTGCCTATGGCCGCAACTGGTCCAGCTTTGTTGACTACAATGCTGTGAGCGATGAAGATTATTTCTACGATCTGGGCAGCAATGGCCTGAATACGACCAGCCGCACACACCTAAATAGGCAAGCACGACTAAATTTCAATACCGAGTATCTGCGAGCAGGCCTCAATGTGCAGCGCATCCAGATAATCGACCCATTTATTTCTTCGATAGACCTGAATCGCCCCTATGATCGTCTGCCTCAATTTTATTTTGATACCGACGCCTATTTAGGCGCAGGCTTTCGAGTAGGACTAAGCGGCCAGGTTACTTCTTTCGATCGAACGCTGAATGAATCACTCTTATCACAGACTCAACTAGATAACGGTGCGCTCGTAAATGGCGAACGCTTGAATCTAGAACCTGCAATCAGTTGGTCGATCGAACAGCCGGGCTGGTTCCTGCGCGCCAATGCAAAGTACAAGCACGCCTCTTACAAGTTACAGAATCAGAGCACGGCATCGATGGATGATCCAGACGTTGGCATCAGCGTCTACAATTTTGATAGCGGGCTCATCTTCGAGCGCCCTATGTCCGGAGGTTTCACCCAGACACTAGAACCTAGGGCGTACTATCTATTTAGCGAGTTTGAAGATCAGAGCATGCTCCCGTTGTTCGATACCTCGGAGCTCAATTTCAGCTTCAGCCAACTGTTCCGCGAAGACCGATTCAGCGGCGGTGATCGCATCGGCGATGCCGATCAGGCGAGCGTTGCTATTACGAGTCGCATACTCGACCCGAAAGGCAAAGAGCGCGCCCGAATGAGCCTCGGCCAGATTCGCTACTTCGATGACAGGCAGGTGAGTCTGAGCAACCCAATTCAATCCTGGATACCGCGCTATTCTCCACTGAATCAAAAATCCGCGCTGGCAGGTGAATTTGCCCTATCCTTCGGAGAGAGCTGGCGTCTGAATACTGACGTACAATGGAACGAAGAGACTGAAGAGCTGGACGAAGGCAGTTTTCAACTTCGCTACCATAGGGACCGCGATCATCTATTCAATGTCGCCTATCGCTACCGGAATCTGGTGGATTCGCCTAATTTTAGGCTGCCGGCAGGAATCGATCCTCGTATCAAGCAGACCGATCTCTCAGCCGCCTGGCCGATAAATCAAACTTGGAAGCTACTGGCCAGATGGAACTATGACCACAGCAATTCTCGGAACTTAGAGACCTTTGCGGGAGTCGAATACAGTAATTGTTGTGCGACAATACGGGTTATTGCGCGGGAATGGGTTGACGAGGACGAATTGTTTGTCCCTAATATCGAACCGAATCAGGGAATTTTTGTCCAATTCACCCTGAACGGACTAGGAAACATCACGGGCGGCGGCATTAGCAGCCTATTAAGTGACGGTATACGTGGGTTTAGAGAGACTGATGATGAGTAGATGGAGCACTAAGGAAACAGGACCAATGCGACAAGGCGCCCTTGCCCTCGCCCGCTTGCTGCCGGCAATCGGCTTGGGACTGGCATTAACAATTGCCGCAGGATCGGCCTCGGCACAACGCGTGTTACTGGACAGAATCGTCGCCCTAGTCGACGAAGGTGTGGTCCTGCAGAGCGAGCTTAATTCGCGTATTGTTGAAATTCGAGAGAATGCGGCCCGCGCCAATCGCTCTCTTCCAGAAGCCGAGCAGTTCCGGACTGAAGTGCTGGATGCTCTGATAATTGAAAATTTACAGATGCAGTTGGCAGAGAAAGTGAGTATCCGTTTTAACGATGACGAGATTAACCGAATTCTTGGCTCTATGGCCGAGAACAACAATCTGAGCTTCGATGAATATCTGAACGTATTGAACGAGGCCGGCGTCTACCTGCAAACTCGAGAGCAGGTTCGCAAGCAGATGACTATTCAGGAATTACAGCGCGGCATGGTGAATCGTCGAATTCAAATTACCGAGCAGGAAATTGATAATTTTCTGAATTCGGAGATGGGTCGCGAAATCATGGCCCCGGATTTTCTGGTTGAACATATGCTTATTGCCGCCGGCAGCGAAGAACCCGCCGCCGCGAAGCAAAGCAAATTACGTTATGCCGCCGACTTAATCGCACGTATCAAGGAAGGCGAGAGCTTCGCTGCAGTGAGAGCGACAGCGCGCCAGGCTCAACTGTTTGAAATTAACGGAACGGAGTTCGGTTGGCGCAAAGCAGAACAACTACCCACGCTGTTTAGAGAGATAGTCGAGAGCATGAGTGTCGGCGACGTAGAAGGGCCTATAGAAGCAGGAAATGGCTTTCATTTAATTCAACTAGCGAACAAGGCCGGTGGCCCTGACCAGATGGTGAAGCAGACAAACTTTCGTCACATCATGCTCACTCCTAATGAAATCCGAGACGAGCAACAGACAGAAGATGCTATCCGCGAATTTAGACAGCAAATTCTAGACGGCGAAGACTTTGCGACACTGGCGCGACAGAATTCCGACGACGACACCTCTGTTGTTGCAGGCGGCGACATGGACTGGATCAATGAAGGACAAATGCCAGCGGAAATGGAGTCCATAATAGATGCTCTCGAGGTCGAAGTTCTGAGTGAGCCGTTCCGCTCGAGCACTGGCTGGCATATTGCAGAAGTGATAGAACGTCGCGTAACGGACCTCAGCACAATCTACACGCGCAATCAGGCCGCAAACTCCTTACGTAATCGCAAATTTGATTTGGAATTGCAGAATTGGCTGATAGAGATTCGCGACGAGGCCTTCGTAGAATTTATCGACTAGCATTCGCTACGACTTAATCTAGAAGAGCTCACCATCCAAGACCCCCGATAGCTTCGCAGGAAGACCGTTGTGACACACCGAATAGCTATCACTCCAGGAGAGCCAGCTGGCATAGGACCCGACCTGTGTATAGCCATAGCACAGAACCCACCAAGCGATGTTGAATTAGTCATCGTCGCCGATCCCGAGCTGCTAGCGAATCGAGCTGCGCAGCTAGGGCATCCACTGAGGCTCGAAAACTTCCAGGCAGCGAGCGAACCCGCAGACACAAAATCGGGAGAACTAACAGTACTCCCCGTTCAATTGCGATCGAAAGCAGCGCCAGGCGTGCTGGACAAAGCCAATGCGGACTACGTGCTGGAAACACTGCGGGTAGCGGCGAAGACAGTCAGCGATGGCAGTTGCGATGCAATGGTCACAGGTCCGGTTCACAAGGGCATTATCAATGACGCAGGAATACCCTTCTCTGGACATACCGAGTACCTCGCCGAATTTTGCAAACAAGACCTGACCGTTATGATGTTGGCTACCGAAGGCCTTCGCGTCGCCTTGGCGACGACGCATCTGCCGCTGAGCGCAGTGCCTGCCGCGATCACGAAAGACTTACTGCGCGCTATCATCAAAATTTTGAATGCCGACCTACAATCAAAATTTGGAATTGCTACACCGCAGATTCTAGTGTGCGGGCTCAACCCTCACGCGGGCGAAGGCGGACACCTAGGGTCAGAGGAAATAGAGACTATCGAACCTGTCCTAGATGAAATGCGAGATCAGGGAATAGACCTTGTTGGCCCACTGCCGGCCGACACGCTTTTTACCAGCAAATACCTTGCAAATGCCGATGCCGTTCTTGCCATGTACCACGATCAGGGACTGCCTGTACTGAAATTCAAGGGCTTCGGAGCAGCGAGTAATATCACCCTCGGACTGCCTATCATAAGAACATCGGTCGATCACGGAACTGCACTGGATCTAGCCGCAACTGGAAAGGCAGAAACAGGAAGCCTCTTGAATGCGATCACTACAGCGCTGGAAATGAGCAATCATTGGAGACGGTCCTAATGGCGCATTCTAAAGCCGTAACGCTGAGCACTGGCACGGCACACCAAGCGCGCAAACGCTTTGGTCAGAATTTCCTTCACGACCAGCAAGTCATCGATCGTATTATCAATGAGATCGCACCCACAAGTTGCGACCATCTTCTAGAGATCGGCCCCGGACAAGGCGCCCTCACTAAACAACTTGCCAGATCCGGCGCAAGATTAGACTGTGTCGAACTCGATCGCGACCTAGCCGAGCACCTCAAACATCAGTACCGTGACTTCGAAAATGTGCACATACACCAACACGATATTCTCAAGTTCGACCTGAACGATCTCGACCTTAGTAACAAACGAATCCGTATCATCGGCAATCTTCCTTATAATATTTCGACACCAGTTCTTTTCCATTTATTAAAGTACTACGAAAAAATTGAGGACATGAGCTTCATGCTGCAACTAGAGGTGGTTGAGCGCATGTCTGCCAGCGTAGGCGATAAGAACTATGGACGACTTAGCTTGATGCTGCAGTACTTTTGTCAGGCAGAGAAATTGTTCAACGTGCCTCCTCAGGCTTTCATTCCACAGCCGAAAGTAAATTCGGCGATAGTGCGATTAACTCCCCATTGCAAACTACCAGTTCCAGCGAAGGATGTGGATTGTCTCAAACTCGTCGTGCGCACCGCGTTCAATCAGCGTCGCAAGACTTTAAAAAATAGCCTGAAGACCCTTATATCTGGCAGTGAGCTTGGCGATCTCGCGATAGACATGAAGCTCAGGCCTGAAAATTTGAGTCTTACTGACTACGTAAAAATTAGCGATGCAATAAGTGAGTCAAAATGAATAAGCAGCCAGACATCCAGATCGAAGTTAGAACACGCTATTTGCTAGAGCAATCTGATCCAGATGAAGACCGTTATGTTTTCGCCTACACGGTGGAAATTTGTAATCGCAGTGACGAGGTAGTTAAACTATTGAATCGCTACTGGCACATTACAGACGACAACGAGAAGGTTGAGGAGGTCCGCGGTGCCGGTGTAATTGGTCAGCAACCAGAAATCCTACCGGGCCAATCGTTTCACTATACCAGTGGCGCCGTCATCGAAACTCAATTCGGCAGCATGCAGGGCGATTATGAGATGCAGAATGCCAGTGGAGTTAAATTCACAGCGCAGATACCGCCCTTCCTGCTAGCTCCTCCACTTGCAGTTCACTAGCCACGCAGGCGAGAACTCTCTAAAACAGGTTGCCAAGGAGTGATGTTATACTCCTAAGCATGCATTTATTATTCACACTTACTCCCCAGCGCGCATGAGCACTTATGTGGTCGGCGACCTTCAGGGCTGTTACAAACCGCTGAAGAAACTACTAAGAAAAGCTAAGTTCTCGGAATCGAAGGACAAGCTCTGGTGCGTTGGCGATCTTGTCAACCGCGGTCCTGATTCGCTAGAAACATTGCGCTTCTTGCACAGTATGGCCGGCTCAATAGAAATCGTACTGGGAAACCACGACCTACATCTCATTGCGATACATGAAGGCTGCGCGCCTACGCGTAGCAAAGATACCCTGGACGAATTGTTAAACGCTGAGGACTGTCAGGAACTCTGCAATTGGCTGCGGATGCAGCCGCTTGCCCACTATGAAAGCCTAGACACCAAGGCCGGCGTTAGAGACTTCCTGATGGTGCATGCGGGTGTGGCACCACACTGGACTTTGCAGAAGACGCTGGATCTTTCGGCGGAGGTTCAGTACGCACTTCAAGATACCGAGTACAAGACATTCCTGCGCCATATGTATGGCAATACCCCTACTCGCTGGCACGACCAATTGGAAGATCTGGACCGCTTGCGCGTGATTACAAATTACCTTACGCGAGTACGCTTCTGCGACGAGATTGGCACTATGCAACTCACTGTGAAAGAAGGCCTAAGCTCAGCGCCACAGGGGTTTAAACCTTGGTTCGAATACGAGACGATGACACCGGAAACGACAATTCTTTTTGGACACTGGGCGGCGCTCGAAGGCTATACTGGCAAGAAGCATATTCATGCCTTGGATACTGGGTATGTCTGGGGACGCGAATTGACCTTAATGCGACTCGAAGATCAACAGCTATATTCCATCTCCAGTTAGTCTAACGCTACACAACAGCTAGGAAAAAGTTAAACGAGCAACTTTCGCAGTATAACCGTTAGGGTACCGACACCTCTGAATTAAGAGCAGTAATTCAAAATGACTATGGAAATATATTTAGTCGGCGGCGCGGTCCGCGACAACCTCTTAGACCTTCCCGTTCGGGATAAGGACTGGGTCGTCGTCGGAAGCAATGCCAAGCTGATGAAAGAACAAGGCTATTTGCAAGTCGGCAAAGGCTTCCCCGTGTTTCTTCATCCCCAAACCAAGCAGGAATACGCGCTAGCTCGAACGGAGAGAAAGGTTGGAGCGGGATATCTCGGCTTCGAGTTCGATGCGTCTGAATCTGTCACGCTGGAGCAAGACCTGCTACGCAGAGACCTCACCATCAATGCCATTGCCAAATCAAGCGATGGTCAAATTATCGACCCCTACAATGGTCGTCAGGACATCAAAGATAAAGTACTGCGCCATGTCTCCCCTGCGTTCGCCGAAGACCCACTGCGGGTACTGAGAGTCGCCAAATTCGCAGCGCGTTTCGCGAAACTCGGTTTTACTGTCGCGCCGGAAACTCTAAAGCTAATGAACAACATCGTCCAGAGCGGCGAGATCGATGCCCTCGTTCGCGAAAGAGTCTGGCAAGAAATTGAGCAAGCCATGGGCAGCCCAGCACCGGATGTATTCATTCGTGTTCTGCGAGACTGTGGCGCACTCAGATCGATCCTGCCGGAAGTAGATCGACTCTTCGGAGTGCCGCAGCCGGCCAAGTACCACCCAGAAGTAGACACTGGCCTGCACATACTTCTTAGTCTGCAACAGGCGGCCAAGCTCACCGGCGACCCTGTAGTTCGCTATGCAACCCTTGTGCACGACGTAGGTAAAGGTGTCACAGACCAGGCAAAATGGCCCAGCCACTATGCACATGAAACTCTCGGCCTTCCACTGCAAGCGGATATCAGCAAGCGTTTACATGTGCCGAATGAATTTTCGAAACTCGCCGCACTCGTATGCGAGCATCACACCAAATTGCATCGCATTAAGGAGCTCCGCCCAACTACGCTTCTGAAACTGATAGAGGCGCTCGATGGTTTCCGTCGGCCGGAGCGCGTGCAGAAATTTCTGCTCGCTTGCGAAGCGGATGCCAGAGGCAGAACAGGACTCGAAGAACGCGACTATCCACAGAATGAGTATCTAACAACGATACTGAGCGAGTTATCACAGCTGGACTTGGGGGTGCTGCTCAAAGAGGCCAAACCAAAAAATACGCAAGAGTTTGTGCAGCAAAGCCGACTCAGCTTATTGAGTGACATCATGAACCGGCCTAACTCCTCTCCAGCAACGCATTAAAACTGGCAGCAGATTGCTATGAAGAGATCTACAAATCAAAACCATGACACTAGAGTCTGCTTCCTCACCGGAGCAAGCAAACGACTAGGTGCCTGTACTGCCAAGAAATTTCACGCCGAAGGATTCAATGTCATCATCCATTACAATAGCTCCAAAGATGAGGCGCATGCCTTAGTCGCTCAGCTCAACGCCTTGCGGATAGGTTCCGCATTCTGCCTGCAAGCCGACCTTAGCAATCGTGAGCAGATGCAGCCCCTTGCTCAGCTAGCTTTCGATTGCTATCAACGCGTGGATGTTCTAGTAAACAATGCCTCCGCGTTCTACCCAACTCCCTTGACCGAGTGTGATCACAAAGCTTGGGATGACTTGTTCGATAGCAATCTAAGAGCGGCTTTCTTCTTAGCCCAACAACTCGCTCCCGAGCTTAAGCTACGAGCAGGCTCGGTGATAAACATGACAGACACGCACGCGGACAATCCTCTCAAGGGCTTTCCTATCTACAGCATGGCGAAGGCCGGAGTAAAGGCGATGACTAAGTCGCTGGCCAAGGAGCTTGCCCCGCGAGTGAGAGTGAATGGCGTCTCTCCCGGCGCCATACTATGGCCTCCCTCTTTGGAAGACGAATCTGATCCCGCGATCTTGGAAGCGCGAAAGAATATGTTGGAGAAAATTCCTCTACGCACCCTAGGCGAGCCTCAGAATATTGCGGACACTGTTTTCTTTCTAGCGAATGACGCTTGTTATGTCACCGGGCAGACAGTCCGAGTTGACGGCGGGCGCTATCTTTCCTAACCATTTAAACTAACCACCTCGCCTAACGAACAGTTATTTGTTCTTATCTTTTTAGTTTTTCATAACCTACAATCTGGAAGCAATCTTATGTACAAAGTCTATGGCGATATTCAATCTGGGAATTGCTACAAGATCAAACTGCTGATGAGCTATCTCGAGATTGAGCACGAATGGCTGCACGTCGACATTCTCGCAGGAGAAACACAGCGCGATGAATTCAAAAAAATGAACCCCAACGCCCGCATACCTGTCCTTGTGCTTGGCGATGGTCGGACACTCACAGAGTCCAATGCGATTCTTAATTTCCTCGCCGATGGAAGCAATTTACTTCCTACCGACCGATTTCTAAGGGCCCAAGTATTGCAGTGGCAGTTCTTCGAACAGTACAGTCACGAGCCCTATATCGCGACTGCACGCTATATAAATAAGTATCTGGGCCTACCGGAAGAGCGTCGCGCCGAATACGAAGGGAAACAAGCTGGCGGCCACAAGGCGCTGTCGGTAATGGAACAACGACTCGGAAAGGCAGATTTCCTTGCGGGAGATGCACTATCTATCGCCGACATCAGCCTCTATGCCTATACCCATGTGGCACACGAAGGCGGCTTCGATCTAGGCCCCTATACAGCGATAGGGAATTGGATAGAAAGAGTTGAGCAGCACTCGAATTACTTTGCTATGAATGACTAACAGGGACCGCAATGACTGCCAATTGAAGCTAGGGCGCCTCGACAGGCCAATCAGTCTCAATCGCCCAAAGCTGCTGCTTCGATTTGTCATAGTCTTGCCAGAGGTTTCGATATGACAGGCCCGTTGCAGGATGCACCGCGTCGGGCAATAGTTCCGAGAGGGGCTGTAGCACATAGGCGTTTTCCGTGACCTCTGGACGCGGCAACTCAATGCCACAGCACATACCCGACTCGTTGCCATACAGGAGAATGTCGATATCCATAGTACGGCCGGAAAATCTCGCTTGCCGTCTATCTCGCCCCAGCTGATCTTCTAATCGCTTTAGAATGGCAGCGACCTCGTCTAGTCCCTTGTCCGTATCAGCAAGAATCACGAGATTGAGAAAATTGTCGCCATCGAAGCCTATGGCTTGGCTCTCGTAGGTTGTAGAATTTCGAATGTTTTCGAATTCTAAATTCAGCGCATCCAGCGCCGCCCGAATGTTCGACTCGGCGTCTATGTTACTTCCTATGCTTAGAGCCAGTGTTGTCACATGCTACTCACTTGCAGGAAACAGTTAAATCTACTTACTTCCACGTTCAATTATTACACCTACATCTTTAGAACCGGTGACGGCTCCAGGCTTGCCCAAGCGCAGCTTGATCCAGGGCACGGAAAATTCTTCCAATACGATCTGTGCGATCTTCTCTGCCATAGTCTCTACCAAGAAAAATTCCGAGCCTTCGATGAATTCGATAAGGCGCTTCGCCACCGCCTTATAGTCTAAAGTGTTTTCAATGTCTTCGCTGCTTGCTGCCAGACTAATGTCGGTTCCCATTTCGAGATCCAGACTCACGGTCTGCTTCTGTTCTCGCTCCCAATCGTAGATACCTATTATGGTTTCTATCTTGAGTTCACGAATATAAACGATATCCATTCCTAATCCTTCATTCAAAAGTCTAGAGAAGCGCTACTCGATTCTCGATCTATAGTGCAGGCAGAGATTCCAATGACCAACGCGGTTGTGCACGTATCTCCAAGTCGTCTTTCTGGCCTGCCAACAATCGTTGGCAACCAGCATAGGCAATCATTGCCCCATTGTCGGTGCAGAATCGATGCTTCGCGTAAAACAGTTTCGCGTCAAACTTCGCTACTGTTTTTTCCAACACTTCACGCAACTGCAAGTTTGCCGATACACCACCAGCAATGATCAGGGTGTGCATTCCTGTATGCTGTAATGCTCGGCCGCATTTGATCGCGAGTGTCGCCACCACCGCCTCTTCAAACCCACGGGCGATGTCTGCCCGCTGCAGTTCGGTCAAGTCTCCATTGGCGTCGCTAGCCTTAGCGATAGCCGTGCGCACGGCTGTCTTTAGCCCACTAAAGCTGAAATCCAATCCGGGACGGTTCGTCATCGGACGTGGAAAAATGAACTTCCCGGACTCTCCCTCTACTGCCAATTTAGCCACATGGGGACCACCGGGATAGGGCAGGCCCAACATCTTGCCGACTTTATCGAACGCCTCGCCCGCGGCATCGTCTAGGGATTCACCCAACAAGACATAACGACCAATGCCCTTAACCTCCACTAGCTGCGTATGTCCGCCGGAGACTAATAGAGCCACGAATGGAAACGCCGGTGGTTCGCCCTCCAGCATAGGCGCCAACAAATGGCCTTCCATGTGGTGGACACCGATTGTTGGCACATCCCATCCCATGCCAAGAGATCGCCCAATTGAGGCTCCAACTAGCAGCGCACCAACCAAACCTGGCCCTGCTGTATAGGCTACTCCGCCTATATCGGATTGCTCGATGCCGGCCGCACTGATCACCTCCATGATCAGCGGCAGCGTCTTTCGAATGTGATCGCGGGACGCTAGCTCGGGAATTACGCCACCATATTGTGCATGTAATTCGATCTGGCTGTACAAGCAATCGGCCAATAGACCGTGCTCGCTGTCATATAGCGCGACTCCGGTCTCATCACATGATGTTTCAATACCCAGTACTATCAACGGTTTAACTCTCTCACTTTTGCTCTCACTATCACTCTCAATCGCAATCGGGGTTGCTGGAAAAGTGGCAATCATGCCAAATATGGAGGCATATCCCAAATTCCTCGTACCTTCGCCTTGTATTTAGGCCAAATTCCTAGCCGATAAGGACTAATTCTTTTGCAATTAGGGCCTCGGGGCATTAATATTAGCGCCCCTCATATTCCGCGTCCCTGTGATTCTTGGAGCTTTCTTAATATTTGGGCCGGAACGACAAGTAAACTAGCTTGTTTCCACAAAATTAACAGTAAAACTATTAAGGTAGGTGTTTAGTTCAATGCCCCAGGTAAAACTTAAAGATAACGAGCCTTTCGACGTGGCCCTGCGCCGCTTCAAACGCTCTTGCGAAAAAGCAGGAATCCTAGCCGAAGTGCGTCGTAGAGAATTCTACGAGAAGCCTACTGCTGTACGTAAGCGTAAGGCGGCGGCTGCGGTTAAGCGCCATTTGAAGAAAGTGCAGCGGGAAAGCAAAAAAAGCCAACGCCTGTACTAGTCTTACCATCGGGCAAGCATCGTCTTAGTGCTTGCCCTCCTGCTCTCTGCAGGTACTCGGATAATCATGTCTGATAGCCCTCTCAAACTAGCCTTCACCGAAGCCATGAAAGATGCCATGCGGGCAAAAGATAAGCCGCGCCTAGGCACTATTCGTCTTGCACTGTCTGAAATCAAGCGCGTGGAAGTTGACGAGCGCATCGATCCAGATGATGCACGCGTTATTGGCATCCTGGACAAGATGATTAAGCAGCGCCGCGAATCCATTCGTCAATACGCGTCTGCCAATCGCCCAGAGCTGGTTGCTCAGGAACAGTTCGAGATCGAAGTGATACAGGAATTCCTGCCGCAGGCGCTGGAAGCGGACGAACTCGAGAAAATCATTACCTCTGCTGTGAGTGAGTCGGGTGCGGCTTCGATGAAAGAAATGGGAAAAGTAATGAATATAGTCCGCCCTCAGGTAGTCGGTCGCGCTGACATGGCCGAGGTGAGCAAGCAAATCAAATCGTTACTTGCCTAGAAAGAAACTAGAAGCAGCAAAGCCTCCTACACTGCTCGTCTGAAATTCACCAAACCATCCCGCAGCAACTACACCTAGATTTGGATACAATAGCGTCGAAGCAGTGGTTCGGCTGACATAGCCACGACTCGCGCTTCACCGCCCACATTCTAAAATTCTGGATTCTTGACCCATGGCTGGACTAATTCCACAAACATTCATCGATGACCTGCTCAGCCGGGCAGATATCGTCGAGGTTGTGGACAAACGAGTCACGCTAAAAAAGTCCGGCAAGAACTACTCTGCCTGCTGCCCCTTCCACAAGGAAAAAACGCCGTCATTCAGCGTGGAACCTGATCGTCAATTCTATTACTGCTTCGGCTGCGGTGCCGGCGGCAACGCCATCGGCTTCATCATGAACTTCGATCAAACGGATTTTCCCCAAGCGGTGGAGTCTCTCGCGCGAGACAATGGCATGGAAGTTCCACGCGAAGAAAGTGCCGCTGCTACCCGCAGGCAATCGGAGAACAGCAAGCTATTCGAAGTCTTGGAGGAGGCGAACAAATTCTACTGTCAGCAACTGCGCCGTCATGAGCAACGCAAATCGGCCGTCGACTATCTGAAAGCTAGGGGCGTGAGCGGCGAAATCGCGCGGGATTTCTGCATAGGCTATGCCCCACCGGGCTGGGATAACCTATTGAAAGAAATCGCTGGTGATGCCAATGAACAAAAGTCTCTCCTCAAGGCAGGCATGGTTATCGAAAAAGAAGCCCGAAAAGACCAGGGGAGCGAAAGTACTGACAACACCAATGCCGTTCGTTATTACGATAGATTTCGCGACCGAATTATTTTCCCCATCCGTGATAGCCGCGGGCGCACTATCGCCTTCGGCGGTCGGGTTCTTGGCGATGACAAACCAAAGTACTTGAACTCTCCGGAGACGCCTGTCTTTCACAAGGGTGCGGAGTTATATGGCCTCTTCGAGGCGAAGAAGGCGAACAACAAACTCAAACGCATCCTTATAGTTGAAGGCTATATGGATGTAATTGCCCTATCACAGATGGGTATTCGCAATTCGGTTGCCACACTGGGCACGGCGACGAGTGATCGGCACCTGACTCGGCTCTTCCGCCTAGTGCCTGAAGTTGTATTCTGCTTCGATGGCGACGACGCGGGTAGAACTGCAGCATGGCGGGCCTTAGAGGCAAGCCTGTCGGAAATGCAAGATGGTCGTCAGGTGAAGTTTCTGTTTCTTCCCGAAGGCGAAGACCCCGATACATTGGTCCGCAAGATTGGCGAGACTGAGTTCAACCTATTGATCGAGAAGGCTACACCATTGGAGCAGTTCTTCTTCGACAAGCTGTCGGAGGGACTCGACATCAGGACTATCGAAGGCAGGGCAAGATTAAGCAATGTTGCAAAACCCTTAATCGCCAAATTTCCAAATGGCATATACGGCCAATTAATGTTGGACAAACTCTCGGAGACCCTCGGCGTTGCCACTGAGTCACTGGACAAGCTAATAGACTCGCAATCGAAGCAAACGAGAGGGGGTTCAGCCCCACCTCCGCCATCACCCTCGGCTTCTTCGGCCCATTCTTCGCCCATGCCTGAAACTGCTCCCTATGAGCCCAGTTTCGACCAATCGTCGAGACCCTGGAGCCCTCGGCCAAAGTCCACAAGCTCGAACCTGAACGTCTATCGCAAGCCCGCCGCGGTGAAGGCAATCGAACTATTAATGCAGAACCCAGAGGTCGCTCTGGCCATCACACAGGACCTGTCGCCGCTTCATTCTGCTGGAGATGAGGGACGGCAATTGCTGCTATCCCTCATCGAGATGGTGAAGCGCGACCCCGATACCGACACCCCTACCCTGCTCGGCTATTGCAGTGGATCCCCCTTCGGGAATCAAATAACGCGACTGAAAAGCGAGAACATCACCCCTATAGAAGGGCTTGAACAGGAGTTTTTACAAATTCTTGACAAGATATTGTCAGATGTCATAAAAAAGCTTGAATCACAAAAGCTCAGAGAGGCCCTCTCGAAGATCGCCGACCCCAAGCGCTCTCAATCAGGCGACGAACCGCCCACTGACAGCGAGTTACCTCCGGCTCCTCCGCTCTAGCAGCTTGAAAAACTCAACAATTGTCCCCATCTACTTAGGCCTGTTCACGGCGTAATTTAGCCAGTTCAACGATGTACAAGTCGGGCTCTAAGCCTATATAATGCCCGGCTCACTTTTATTCACCCACTACCTGGCAACTGCGCTGGGGAGACGAGAGTTCATGGCCGACTTAATTGCACCACAATCCAGCCTTAAAACATTAATTGCGAAAGGAAAGGAACAGGGCTATCTAACCTATTCCGAGGTCAACGACCACCTTCCGGAATCTATCTCCGACCCGGATCAGGTTGAAGATATTATCCAGATGATTAATGACATGGGCATCAAGGTGTTTGAAGCAGCACCAGATGCGGATGCCTTGTTGCTCAACGAAGAAAGCGACTCCGGCGCCGACGAAGTCGCCGCTGCCGAGGCTGCAGCAGCCCTCGCCGCGGTTGAGAACGAAGCTGGCCGTACTACGGATCCAGTACGCATGTATATGCGCGAGATGGGTACGGTCGAACTCCTCACACGCGAAGGTGAGATCGTAATCGCCAAACGCATCGAGGAAGGCCTGCGCGAACTGATGAACGCCATGGCCTACTTCCCGGGCACGGTCGAGCATGTGCTCAATGAGTATGCGTTGGTCGATAGCGAAGAGAGACGACTCAACGAACTGATAACGGGTTATCTCGATATCAGTGATGAAGCGATTCCAGTTGGCCCACCTGCGGTTAGCCAACAGACGGCCCAAGAAAAACAAGACAAGAAAGATGCTGGCATTGAAGACGAAGATGAAGTTCCAGTTGGACCTGACCCAGAAGAGGCCAGAATTCGCTTCACTGAGTTACGCGTGCAATACGAGCTGGCCAGCGCGGTAGTTGGTAAGCGCGGGCGCGTCCACGATAAGTCCAGAGAAGAGCTCGCGAAGTTAGGTGAACTGTTCAAGAGCTTCAAGCTAACTCCGCGTCAGTTTGAGCCACTACTAAGTCATATTCGCGCCGTGCTTACACGACTACGTCGTCATGAGCGCACAATCATGAGCCTGTGTATTCGCAGCGCAAAGATGCCACGCAAGGTCTTCATTGCTAGCTTTCCCGGCAGCGAAGTGAACCCTAAGTGGATCGACAAACACATCAAGGAAAAGGAAGCGTACTCGGAGTTATTGGTTAACGTGAAGACCGAAGTATTGCGCGCTCAGAAGAAGATTCGTCTCATCGAAGAAGAGACCGGCCTGCTAATCGCTGAGATCAAAGATATCAATCGAAAGATGTCGATAGGCGAAGCAAAATCACGACGCGCGAAGAAAGAAATGGTTGAGGCTAACCTACGCTTGGTTATCTCCATCGCGAAGAAATACACGAACCGCGGCCTACAGTTTCTGGATCTGATTCAGGAAGGCAACATCGGCTTGATGAAGGCCGTGGACAAATTCGAGTATCGACGCGGTTACAAGTTCTCAACCTATGCTACCTGGTGGATTCGACAGGCTATCACGCGCTCAATCGCCGACCAGGCCCGTACAATTCGTATCCCTGTTCACATGATCGAGACTATCAACAAGCTAAATCGTATTTCACGCCAGATGGTGCATGAGAAGGGCCGCGAGCCAACTCCAGAGGAGTTGGGCGAACGCATGGAAATGTCGGAAGATAAAGTCCGTCGTGTGCTAAAGATCGCGAAAGAGCCAATCTCCATGGAGACACCGATCGGTGATGATGAAGATTCCCATTTAGGTGATTTCATTGAGGATGCCACCGTAGATTCACCAGTGGATTCGTCCATCGATGAAGGCCTGCGCGAAGCAACTAAAGATGTCCTAGGCAGTCTGACAGCAAGAGAAGCGAAGGTACTAAGAATGCGCTTCGGTATCGACATGAATACCGACCACACTCTAGAAGAAGTGGGCAAGCAATTCGATGTAACTCGTGAACGCATACGTCAGATCGAGGCGAAGGCACTGCGTAAGCTTCGACACCCGACCCGCTCAGATCATCTTCGCAGCTTTCTCGACGAGTAGAGCTACAGAAACTCGGCATCGGCACATAGAGAGCGCGGCGGTGCCGAAGTATCTTGCTCTCCATTTGCAGCTTCCCGAGTTTCGCTTTAATCACAAAACGGGTTTTATCAGATAGTTTAGGAGATTTTCATGTCAGGCGTTTCAATCAAAGACAAAGTAGTTCTAGTCTCTGGCTCCAATCGAGGCATAGGCAAGAGCTTTGCGATCCAAGCTCTTGAGATGGGCGCGAAGAAAGTGTATGCAGCGGCAAGAGACGAATCTACACTAGCGGAACTCATCGCGAAGTATGGCGACAAGATTGCCCCTCACACCCTGGATGTCACGAATCAAGATCAAGTGACTGCAGCGGCCGCGGCAGCCGGCGACGTTGAAGTACTGATCAACAACTCAGGCATGGGGGGCGGCGGACCAATGGTCGGCAACCCCAATGAGGCAGGCCAACGTATGGAGATGGAAGTTAACTATTTTGGCATCATCAGGATGTGCGATGCTTTTGCGCCTATTCTTGGCGCAAATGGTGGCGGCGCTATCGTGAATATTCTCTCCGTTGCAGGCCTTAGCAGCTTTGCTTTCGCACCAGGCTATTCGGCATCGAAGGCCGCCGGTCGCTCATTGACTCAGGCACTACGCGTAGAACTCGCCAAACAAGGCACGCTGGTCTCTGGCGTATTCCCAGGCCCAGTAGACACTGATATGGCCAAAGACGTACCCATGGACAAGGTCTCGCCAGACTCGGTTGCGATTCATGTGTATGAAGAGATCGCCAAGGGCTCTGAAGACATCTACCCGGACCCATTTGCCGTGCAGTTCGCGGCAGGTGTACAGGCAGACTTCAAAGCCGTAGAAAAAGCGAACGCCGCAGCCTTTTAGGGCTTATCAGCAGACGTATAATTAAGTAGAATCAATTCCTTTTGTAGCCAGAGCAGTTCTGAATCGTTGATCAGATTGCTTTGACACAGCCTGAACATCGTAGGCGAGGCGCCAATTTTTCGAGTGAGGGAGCGTACTAGTGTACGTGACCGAGCGAGAACAAATTGAGCAACGAAGCATACGATGCTCAGATAAATATGAATAAGCTTTAAGCGAAGCCCGAGGCTCGAAGACGAGGCGGAGACAATTTTGGACGAGGGAGTGTACGTTAGTACATGACTGAGGAAAAAATTACCTCCAACGAAGTAT
>NVUL01000051.1 GCA_002401885.1 SAR86 cluster bacterium | reverse complement strand
TGAGGCGGCAATGAAAAAAAGCTTTCCGAAGTTCTTTATAAGCAAATAATAAAGATTACCGGAAATAGTAAAGTTGCTAAGATTAAACCCTCCTTCGTACTATGCCGTTTATAGCAATTGGTCTAACGGACTAATACTCGCTGATTAGTACGCAATAATGCATCGGCGCTCCAGGGGTCTGATCTCGAGGGATAGCCTTCCCGGCGATAGCGTATATTGGCTTGACCCTGACCATCACCACATGAAACCACCTTCACTTCGGCGTTAGCCCGAAGCTTGAGGTCTCTGAGAGGACGACTACAGTTATTGTCATAAAATTCCATGGTGACTGAGGCGCCATAGCTGTTGATTGCCCACCACTCAACAGGATCCTTTACAGTAGTGTCTAAGGCATTGCAGCTGAGTAGACTAAAAACGAGAAACAACTGAAATAAGGCAGTTCTCGTAGCCTCTCTGCTAAAGGTCGATCTCTCTATAATATTAATAATCAATGTTTTACCGCTATTATCTAAGTTAAATACTAATTCTCTAACGGGCCGTCTAACGGAGCCGCTCTTTGCGCTCGCACAGCTCATTTCCCAGACTAAATTTCTCAAGATTACCCTTGTTCTCTGGGTATTAAAAGATTCATGAGGCACCGAGGACACTGAGAGCCTCTACGGGAATTGCGACGCGTTCCCTAATTTCTATCAGTTTCTCGCAGTGACGCCGCGTAATATGGCTGCCGACCCTGATTTCATCAGCGCAATAGACTTGATCCCAGAATTCTACGGTACGGTTGTAGGCAATTAGTTCACTTGCAGACATGCGCTCGAAGTCGATCGGGGTGCTATTTCAAGCAGTGAGGATCAAGAAGCACCCAGCCTAGTAGGATCTAGTGATGTTTCATAAAGGCATAAACATCTCACTAGTATCATGCTAGATTCGATTTCTGGTCTATCTATTTGTAATTACTAAATATATAAGTTGAAAAATTATATAATAATAGCGCTTATTTCCTGAATTCTGTTCCCTAACCTTCTCGCACCCGAAAGCATAGCTGCCTGCATCGCCGCGTATTCGTGCCCAGGCCTGCTGCCTGTCTCCCGCGGGATGTCCCCGGTTGCCGGAACTCCTGTCGATGCATATTGGCTAGAAAGAGTTGCTAAGAAGGCAGCTAGGAACACCTCGCCACGGTATGTATACTCTAAATATTGTTAATTATTAGTTCTTTAGGATTGCTAGCTAATAGTTTATCTAACATTATGAAACTCATTAGTAATTTCATGACTCAATTGAAATGAATCTGCCCTATTTCGAGCCCCCTGAAAAGCGCATGTGAACCACGCAAGCGGCTCAACCCCGGGTTATCAGGCATAATGTGCATCAAGCTTATTGGCGGGGACTACTTCTTGGCGAACCTAGAAGGTCAGATTTGGCTGACCGAAGCGACATCCAAACCTTTGATGCTCGATCAAATCAATCTTCTGCAGGCAATAGCCGATACCGGCTCGATTACAGCGGCTGCGAAGATTGCAGGCGTGAGCTATAAAACCGCTTGGGATAGACTGGAGCGCATCAACAACCTTTCCGCGCAGCCCGTCATACAGAGAAGCGCCGGCGGCAGCCACGGGGGGGCTCCATTCTCACGAATTACGGTGAGAAAATGCTCAACGGTTTTAAACAGTTACAGGAACAACATAATCAATTCTTAGAAAACCTGAATCAACAACTAAGCTCGTTGGACGATGTGTCAAAATTCATGAAAAGCGCCCTATTACAAACCAGTGCTCGCAATCAATTTCTGGGTACTATTGCGGAGATAGAAACCGGCGCCGTCAACTCAGAGGTACAGATTCAGATATCTGACCAGCAGCGGATCGTGGCCATAGTCACGGAGCAAAGCCGGCGAGAGATGAAGCTTGTTGAGGGCCTGTCGGTCATCACTATGATCAAGGCCTCTTCCGTGACCTTGGCAGTGGGTGACGACCTCCAGGTCAGTGCTCGCAATGTTCTGACAGGAACCTTGGTTAATCTAGATCGCGGGGCCGTAAACGCCGACGTAACTATTGAGCTGGCGGGAGACAAGACCTTGGGCGCCATGATTACAAACAAAAGCGCCGATCAATTGGCCCTTACCGAAGGGATGGCGATTTCTGCCCTGTTTAAAGCCTCCAGCGTCATCCTGATGCTGGCTTAACCGGCCTGGCATTCTGTAATTACCCGCATCTGCAAACAGAATGATAGATAGGACTTTAATAATCCTTCTTAACTGCATGTTTAATTTGACTAAATAAGTGCGGCTGACTTGATCTGAGCAAATACCGATTGCCCTGCCCGCAATTCCAATTGCTGCACCGAGTATTCTGAGATTTTCGAAAGCAGCTGTTTCCCTGCCATGTCCAGCTTAACTACGCGGCTGCCGTTATAGGGCTCGGCAGCCAGTTCTGCAATAACAGCAGGCAGGATATTGAGAATACTGCTTTGCTTAGGCTGTTCGAGGCAGAGGCTGACATCTCGAGCGCGTATGCGCAGCCGAACCCCACTTCCTGGCTGATAACGCTTACCTGACATTGACGTGGAGTCAGGCACCTGGAATACGATACCTGTACCGCAATCCACAGAGATCAGGCCTGGCAGCTGCTTAGTGGCTATCTGTCCCTCGATCACGCTAAACGCGGTATCACTGCGGCTTAGTTCACCATCCACTGCACCTAATACATCCTGAATAGAACCGTGATCGGTTACCGCGCCATCAGCAAGAAGTACCAAATTGTCGGCTAATCGTGCGACCTCTTCGCTAGAATGGGTTACATAAAAAACAGGGATATCAATCTCTTGAAGAAAACTCTCAAGAAGTAACATCAATTTCTCTCTGCTGCTCTGGTCAAGCGCAGATAAGGGTTCATCCATCAGCAGCAACTTCGGCTCGGCTAATAACGCGCGACCCAGAGCGACACGCTGTTTTTCGCCACCAGACAGCCCTTCTGGATAGCGGAGAAGTAGTTTCTCTATTTCGAGGGAGGCAATTAATTCTTTTGTTTCAATAAGCTTCGTTACTTTTCTCAAGCGCCTCCTCCCATAAAGGAGATTCTCCTCCACAGTAAGGTGTGGAAACAAGCTAGGGTTCTGAAATACCACGCCTACCCGCCTTTCCTCGACGGCTCTGCATCCTTGCGCCCCCAGCCATTGCTCAGCATTTACAGACAACGAACCCCTGGTATCTGGCTCTAAACCTGCTATCGCCCGAAGCAATGTGGTCTTACCGCAGCCAGAGGGGCCAAACACAGCTGTTACGCCACGGCCAGGCACGCTAAAACACGCGTCTAATTTGAAGTCAGATTTACTGAGTTGTAGTGCTGCTTCTATCATGCTGTCTTCATCAGGTAAAATCTACGATTAGCGCTGTAAATCATTAATAAAACTAGAAAAGAACATAGAAGTAATCCCGCTGCCAGCCAGTGGGCCTGGCTATATTCGAGTGCCTCTACATGGTCATAGATAGCAATGGAGAGCACCTGGGTCTCTCCCGGAATATTGCCGCCAATCATAAGCACGACGCCGAATTCGCCAAGCGTATGCGCGAAGCCGAGAACAGCTGCGGTTAAATAACCCATCTTAGACAAAGGCAGCACCACGCTAGCGAACCTGTCTAGAGGCCCAGCACCCAACGTTGCTGCTACTTCTAGCGGCATCCTACCGAGGCTGGAGAAGCTGTTCTGAAGCGGCTGGACCACGAATGGCAAAGAATAGATTGCAGAGCCTAAGACTAGTCCCCAAAACGAAAATGCCATCGAGGGCAAGCCCAGTGCCGCCGTGGTGGCTCCTATAGGGCCGTCGGGCGAGAATGCCAGCAGGAGGTAGAATCCCAGAACGGTCGGCGGCAACACCAGAGGCAATGCAATAACGGCTTCAATGGCACTGCGCACCTTAGAGCGAGTGGTAGCAAGCCACCACGCTAATGGCGTGCCAACTAAGAGCAGAATGAGAGTCGTAGTGGCAGCTAGCTTCAGCGTGATGAGTAGAGCAGCGATATCAGGTTGCGATAGCACTAGGGCGCGCCCTCTGGCAGCAAATAGCCGCTACTTAACAGAATGTCGCGCACTACATCGCTTTTCATGAAGGTGGCAAATTCCAGAGCAGCCGTTGAGTTGCTCAGAATCACCATATCTTGCTTGATGGGCTGATGCAGTTCGCTCGGCACCAGCCAGACAGATCCCTGGCCGCGCATATTAGGAGATAGGGCCTGCGAGTAGGCAACCAAGCCGAGATCCGCATTGCCACTGAACGCAAACTGAAAGGCTTGCGCAATATTCTCCCCCATTACGAGCCTCTCACTCACTCGCGATTCCAGTCCTAGATAGCTAAATACCTCAGTCGCTGCCTGACCATACGGCGCTAATCGTGGATTCGCTATAGCAATTACACGGTAATTGTCTGTATTTAAAAGATATTCACTATCAAGCTGGAGGTCATTTTGTCTGCTCCACAATGCCAACTGGCCCTCAGCATAGGTTGTCAAACCCGACTCTTCAGCGATCCCCTCTTCGACTAGCCGCCTCGGCCGAAGCTGGTCGGCCGAAAGAAAGATATCAAACGGCGCCCCATTCCGAATTTGCGCATAGTGCTTGCCGCTAGAGCCGCGAATGATGCGGATCTCATGCTGGGAATCGCCTTCAAATGCCCTTTCTATGTGCTGCATGGCAGCGACGAAGTTCGATGCAACGGCAACATTCAAGGTCTCGGCGCGTGCGGAAACACTGCAGCCCAGCAGAATTGCCAAGAGACAGCTATTCGCGCTTTGTTTAATTGATCTGTGCAAGAGCTCACTACCGTTATGTAGGCATGTATATAACGCGTATTGTACAAGCGCAGCACAATATTGCCAACATACCCTTCCCCAGCATCAAGTAACTCGGCAAATCACCGACTAAATGGTATGAGACTAGAAGCATTCGGCTCGTCGGCTACTAATCGTCTCCAATTTGCAACTGTTAATACTAATTGGTATTAGCTAAACTTCTTTTTAAACAAATCATTAAAGCAATTACTTAATGTCCAGTATATCTTCCCCACTAGCTTTCTTCGATACGCTCGATGAAATGGCAAATCCGTTTAAGCAACCAGTGAAATCACTGAAACATCTGGCAGTTGATGCATCTGAAGAGGCAATTAGCGATTACCAGTGCGCTGCCGAGTTTATCTATAGCTATCGCGGCAGCCCCGATACCTTTAGTACCTACAGGCGCGAGATCGAGCACTTCTTGCACTGGTGTTTGATCATTGCAGAAAAGTCATTAAAACAAGTAGTTAGGGAGGATATTGAGGCCTATGTGGAGTTTTCGAAGCAACCGCCTCCCAATTGGGTAGGACAGAATAATGTACCTCGGTTCCTGTTGCGCCAGGGCGAGCGCGTTCCAAACCCTGACTGGCGGCCGTATGTCCATGCGAGTGGCGAATTTGCGATCTCGCAGGCGGCACTCCAGTCTCTATTCAGTGTATTGAGTAGCTTTTTCAACTTTCTCATTCAAGAGAGTTATCTCTCAGCGAACCCGGTTGCCCAAATTCGCCAGAAGAGTAAATTCCTGCGTAGGCAGCAGAGTCAGAGCAAGATCCGGCGTTTGTCTCCCCTACAGTGGGATTTCGTGATCGAAACAGCCGAGTCTATGGCGGCAGAGCAGCCGCAAGTCCACGAACGAACCCTGTTCATAATGAACGCCCTCTTCGCCATGTATCTCAGAATTTCAGAATTGGTAGATACCAGCCGTTGGCAGCCGCAAATGGGGCATTTCCAGGCCGATCAAGAGGGAAATTGGTGGTTTCTCACAGTGGGTAAAGGCAATAAAGAGCGAGAGATATCGGTGAGCGATGCGATGTTAGAGGCGCTGAAGCGCTATAGGCTCTCAAGAGGACTGTCTAGCCTACCCATACCCGGCGAGTCTACGCCCCTCGTCCACAAGACACGCGGCAGAGGTGGCATAGGCAGCACTCGCCAAATCCGAGGCATCGTGCAGAAATGCTTCGACGCGGCCGCAGAGAAAATGCGAGCTAACGGCTTTATCGAGGACGCAGAACGCTTGAGTGCGGCTACGGTGCACTGGTTACGCCATACTGGGATATCTGAAGATGTGAAACACAGGCCTAGAGAGCATGTTAGAGACGACGCGGGGCATGGCTCCAGCGCAATTACAGATCGCTACATCGATGTGGAACGGGCCGAGCGACACGCTTCCGCACGACAGAAACTCATAAAATAGCGGTGAATCGAGCAAAGATTTGTAGCGCACCTAATCTGGAGGTTTTCTAGACCCAGATTAAGCGTCAAAAGCCTTCTCAGAGGCGCCTATTTCGCTTAGTCTCTAGTTTCACAAAAGGGCTCCAAGCCCGTTTGCTAATTGCGTTACGTTAATCTCGCGGCCATCTTTACATTTTGGAACTAAGTGGAGTCATATGAATAGCAACTCACCGAAATTCGAACGAAATCGATTCATGCAAAAAGCAGCAGTCACAGCATGTTCGATTCTACTGACGTCGACGCTGATTGCTCAGGAAGACCCTGACCAGTTGAACACAGTCCTGGATATCGATGCACTCTACACCCCACTTGAAAGCAAGCCGATCCACGGTGATACCGCGGTAAAACTGTTAAACGAGCTGGAAACGAAGCACTACTCCTCGATCGATATAGACGACAATTTTTCCTCCACCGTGTTCGATAACTATATAGACACCCTAGACGGCTCGAAGCTGTATTTCCTCAAACAAGATATCGACGCGATGAGCGCATATCGCTACACCTTAGATAACAGCCTCAAAGATGGCAATGTCGAGCCAGGCTTCGAGATCTACAACCTGTATTACAAACGCAGACTCGAGCGCATGATTTATGCCGTGAACCGCGTTGAGAATCATGTCGGCGAGATGGACTTCACCATCGATGAGGTTATAGAAATCGATCGCGAAGAAGCGCCCTATGCCGCATCGCTCGCAGAATTAGATGAGCTCTGGAGGCTCAGAATCAAGAACAGCGTCCTGAGCCTGAGACTAACCGGCGATGACGATGAGGAGATCACAGAGAAGTTAAGCAAACGCTATCGCAATCAGCTGAGCCAAATCTCCAAGACTAACGACAAAGATATTTTCCAGACTTACATGGCTACGGTAGCGACAGCGGTTGATCCACATACCTCTTACTTTTCACCACGCGATTCTGAAAATTTCAACATGGGCCTCTCACTTTCCTTACAGGGAATTGGCGCGCAACTTACTACCGAAGCAGAGTACACGAAGGTTGCCGAGCTAATTAAAGGTGGACCAGCCGAGCGCGGCAATGAATTGCAGGCCGGCGATCGTATCGTATCAATAGGTCAAGGAGTGGACGGCGAACTGCAGGATGTTGTCGGCATGCGCCTTGATGATGTCGTAGCACAGATTCGCGGAGAGAAGGGCACTGTAGTCCGCCTCAATGTCATTCCTGTAGACGCGGTTGGCGAGTCGAATGCGACCGTCGTTAGCATCACTCGCGACACGGTAAAGCTGGAAGATCAATCCGCGAAGAAGGAAGTCATAGAGCTTAGCTACAACGGCGATATGTATAAGATAGGCATCATCGACCTACCCACTTTTTACTTCGACTTCGAGGCTGCCTCACGCGGCGAAGCTGACTATAAGAGTTCAACACGCGACGTACACGCCCTTCTCGATGAACTAAAGGAAGAAGAGGTAGATGCGGTCGTAGTTGATTTGCGCAACAACGGTGGTGGTAGTTTGAGTGAGGCCAACCAATTGGTTGGCTTATTTATAGAAACCGGCGCGACTGTACAGATTCGTTATTCAGGGCTACGCAACGGCTTCACCCGGTCGTTCGGCGACAATGATCCTGATGTTGCCTACACGGGCCCGCTCGCCGTGTTGGTGAACAGGACAAGTGCTTCGGCATCAGAAATCTTTGCAGGCGCGATTCAAGATTATCAGCGCGGCATTGTGTTGGGTGGCCAGACATTCGGCAAGGGCACCGTGCAAGAGATCATTCCTATGGACTATGGCCAGGTAAAACTGACACGTTCAAAATTTTACAGGATCTCTGGGGAAAGCACGCAGCACCGCGGGGTGATTCCAGACATTTCTTTTCCTGACTTCTACGATGCCTACGAAGACATCGGTGAGAGCAGCCTTGATGGCGCCCTACCCTGGGATACAGTCCGTGCGGTTGAATACACTCCTTATCACGCTATCCAAGCTTTAGTGCCAGAATTACAAAAACGTTACGACGAACGTATCCAGACGTCACCCGACTTCATCTATCTACGCGATCAAATCGAACGCACTCGCGTGATGAGACAAAGGGAGCAGTTGTCTCTTAATGAAGAGGAAGTCAAAGAAGAGCGCGAGCAAAGTCGACGCACAGAGTTCGACGCTGAGAATATGCGCCGCCTCCTCAAGGGTCTTACTCTCAACGAATGGGTAGAGGATGAGAATGCAGAAGACGAGGAAGAGGAAGGTTCTCTAGTTGCCAATAGCGACTCTCCCCCACTTGATGAGCCTGAGGAAGATGCTGTCGAAGACGAAGGCGATCCCCTACTCCTGGAAAGCGGTCGTATCCTAGCCGACTTCATCGCGCTCAATTCGAACCGTCTAAGCTCAGTAAGCCCCGAGAACACACGACAAAACCGCTAAACTCCTACCCTTTGTATTCCGCAAAAAAAAGGCCCTCGGGATGAGGGCCTTCAAGCGGGGTCAAGCTCTAGGATTCAATCAATTTGGAGTTGATTGAGTCATTATTTAATCAAATGAATCTAACTTCTCTATTCGGCAATTCGGGCTATGTTAGGGTTAATTGTGGCTGGAATATGGCCAGTGTAAATGAGCTGTGATCTATGTGCTCTAATGAAAAGGCGATTCAGAAAAATTAGAGCCAATCCTATAGCGTGTTGTGCGATATCAATTTACCCTTTCCCTGTGCCGATTTAGTTGAATAGCTAGCAATCTCGCAGCTCTGCGGCTTGCCTTTTATAATGCTTTACAGGCAAGTAGCAGACGTTCATTTCGGTATCTTGTATAGTCTTTCTATGAGAATAAATAGAGACAATATCAAACTCATCCTTTTTGATTTAGGCGGCGTACTGGTTGAACTCGGTGATGTCTCCGATATGTGGGCCGATAAGAAAGGCGATTATGCCGAAGAAGATTTTTGGACGCTTTGGCTAAACGACGATTCTATTCAAGCAATTGATTGTGGCAAGATGGAAATAGGTGAATTTCTAAATCTATGGATCGAAAATTGGAACCTAGAAATATCTGTGGAGGATCTCAAAAAGATATATAGAGAATTTGTTCGCAATCCCTACCCCGGGGCTCTTGAACTCATAGAAGATTGCCGGAAAAATTACACTGTTGCCTGCTTGAGTAATATGACCGCAGGGCATTGGCCGATAGTCCAGGATTTTGGTTTTGCGGATTGCTTCGACCACATGTTTATCTCTTGTTTGACAAATAGTTGTAAACCCAATCGTCGTGCTTATGAAATTGTTTTAGAGCAATGCCCTTTTGAACCACATGAGATTCTTTTTATCGACGACAATGTAACGAACTTGAAATCGGCAGAAGAGTTAGGCATAAATATACTTGAGGCCAGAACCGCAGTTGGTGCCCGGGAGGCTCTCGTTCAATTTTCAATAATTTAACTTGAGCTCGATATTACCTCTATCGAGTTAGGAGCGTGAGCCACGTTGCAACAGAAAGCGAAACGGCCGGCTCAATCTTAATTAACTGCACCATTACGAAACTCTATAGATAATTCTCTATTTTTTATGACCAATGATGGATAGTAGAATTTAGTGAACTATTTCAACGTTCAATAGTTCACCTCATTCAGCTGACGCCAAGTTATGGCAAGAGCTTGTAGGACAACCACGTTTGAGCTTCGAGCTCTCCCTCGCTGCCTTGACGCGCTTGTGCGAGCACAACCCAATTACCAGGTGAAGACAGCTCTCCGGCATTAAAGGTTGCGCTGCTACTGTATTCTTGGAGTAGGAGCCAAGTACCGCTTGGGTCGCGAACGAAGAACTGATATTCAACACTGGAGGTAGCATCGACCGCCTCTGCCGTAAATAGCACTTCGCCTACCGTATCAAACTTCACTGGCGCCGGCTTGTCAGCGGTGAGATTGACCGAGGTAATCGGCGGTGGATTAACTTGGTAAAAGATCGATGTTTCAGTTTCGAACTCGGCCTCACTGCCTTGATGACGTGCCCGTACGCGCACTACCCAGGTGCCAATAGAAGAAGGCACCCCCACATTAAAAAAATCGACACTACTGTAATCCTGAACAGGGAGCCATGTGCCGGCAGGGTCTTGTACCGAGAACTGATATTCAACACTGCTAGTCGCATCGATCGCCACTGCTGTAAATATTACATCGCCTACGGTATCGATTTTCACTGGAGCTGGCTTATCGGCCGTGAGGGTAACCGAGGAAAGCGGTGCGGGGCTTACCTCATAGGAAATCATTGATTCAGCTTCGAACTCAGCGTCGCTGCCTTGATGACGAGCATGTACGAACACACGCCAGATGCCAGGGGTAGACGGTTCCCCCGCATTAAAGCTAACACTGCTGCTGTATTCCTGCGGCGGGAACCAAGAGCCGGCTGGGTCGCGAATGAAAAATCTATATTCAACACTGCTAGTCGCATCGACCGCCGTTGCCGTAAAGATTATGTCGCCTACCGTATCAAGTTGGACTGGCGACGGCTTGTCAGCCGTGAGCTTGACCGCAGGCAATGGGTCAAGAGGTTCGACAGCAAGCAAAACGCTGTTTCGCGGTACATTGTCGTAGACAACTGCCTGACCAGTACGAGGCCAGGTTACCCTGACATCCACCGGCTCGCTTGGGCCGGATCCGAGACCGAAATGAGCGACTCGCTCACTCTGTCCCAGAAAGTTGTTGCCGGAACGAACCTCCCTCAGCTGGGCCGATTGGCTTGGGCTGCTCAGGATCTCGACGCGGGCACCGATACCGTCACGATTGGATCCTATGCCACGTGTTTCGACGCGCAACCAGTCATTCACGTTGCCGGTGTCGTTGCGGTACAAGGCGGGATATCCAGAGTTGGTGGTGTAGAACAGATCCAGATCACCGTCTTGGTCGTAATCGAAGCGCAGGACCGCTTTGCCCGATCCGCTCAATTCGATTCCCTCGGCCGCCGCGACCTCAGTCATACTGCCAGCGTCGTTTCTCCACAGACGGACCGAATCGCTCATGAAATTATCGGCCCCTGGGACCATGTCAGCCGGCCAGTCAGCGCCGTTGTTCATGGTCAAGTCAAGATCGCCGTCGTTGTCGTAGTCGAGGAAGAGAGCCCCCCAGCCCCAAGCACCGTCGCGCACACCAGCGATATCTGTTGCGTCGCTAAACGTCCGGCCTCCCAAATTACGATAGAGGCGATTTCCGGTTAGCCCATTGTCGCATTGGCACAAGTCTAAGGGGTCGTATATCGCTGTAACGAACCAGTCGAGCATGCCGTCACCATCATAGTCGCCGACAGCGGAGCCCATGCCGTTCTCGTCGCTACCCACGCCTGCAGCGAGCGTACCATCGGTGAAAGTGCCATCCCCATTGTTCCAGAAGAGACGACTGGAGCCGAAGTCAGCAGCAATTAGCAGGTCCGGCCAGCCATCGTTGTCCATATCGCTAAACGTGGACGCAAAGGTAGTAGTTCCTTCCACGCCAAACAGCAGTGGCACCTCGTCCATTTCGACGCCGGCCGCTACGGTGACATCCTCGAAGTAGCCGGGCTCCTGTGCACCGCGGTTATGGAGCAGTCGCGCGTTAGACCGATTTTCTAAGGGGTTGAGCCCGTCACGTCGCCACTCGTTCACATGGATGTCGAGATAGCCGTCTAAGTCGTAGTCACCGAAGGCCACCGAGAACCCGAAATGCGGTCCAGAATTGCTGATGTCCGCGCCCCGTAATATTGCTTCTTCGGTAAAGAATCCCAATCCGTCGTTGATGAAAAGGTAATGCCGGCTGTCATAGGGAAGCATGCACGGAATGCCGCATTGCGCGGTAACATAAAGGTCCTGATCACCGTCGTTATCAATGTCTGCGAAGGCGGCTCCGTTGGTGTTCGCGTTTATCTCAACCAATCCTGCTGCAGCCGTGACGTCGCTGAAGGTCCCATCGCCGTTGTTTCGAAACAAAATGTCTGTGTCGTCGCTGCGGGTGACGTAAAGGTCTGGGAGCCCGTCGTTATCATAGTCGCCCACAGCGGTGCCGCCGTTCATGTACTCGATGCCATTTGAGACGAGAGGCTCGGGAATTTGATACTGGAGGTAGTCGATCCCCGCCATCGCGGTCACGTCGGTGAAACTTTGACCGATAGAGCCGCGGGCTGTTACACCTAGCCCTATGAGTAGTAGCGAGGCGTATAATCGCCTGTGTGTTGTTGTCATCATCTATCCTATTTCAGTCAGATAAAGCTCTAATTTTGATGTGGGGGCGTGTAAGCAGTAAATGCGTATTTAAATCTGGTTTAGATTTCATTTGTGTCGCTATGTGCTGGATGACATCCATATTCATGCATAGCGCTTCTTGAAGCCTGTCGGGCACATGACGAGTACGCCCTATACTATTGAATTTAACAGAGATTTCGCCATATGAACATAGTGCGGACACATATTCCTTAACCGTTGTTCATGCTGGAGTTTTCCGCCGCACAACCCAAATTTTTCGTTAAAGGCGGTAGGCAAGCAGTTTATTTTGCGTAGCAATCTAAGAACCGCCACTGCTTATAATTAGGCTCAAAACCCTGCTCATGGCTTATGTTTAATCTTAGCAGTTACGCAGAATGCCCTACCCTTTCTTTTTAATAGCCTCGCCTCGTCCAATCCCATAATAAGTAATACCTTGCTCACGCATTAGGTCGGGATCGTACAGGTTCCTGCCATCGAATATGACCCCATCTCGTAATTCCCGTTTCAGGATTTCAAAATTGGGGGCTCGAAAATGCTGCCATTCCGTGAAGATAATCAGGGCATCTGCATTAACGAGCGCTACATCTTTTGTGCCTACTAACTTTAAATCCCTCCGTTGTCCGTATACTCTTTCAAATTCGTTCATTGCCGCAGGGTCGTATGCTTGAATTAAGGCACCTTTCTCCCACAGCGATTCTATAACAACACGACTTGTTGCTTCACGTATATCACTAGTCTTGGGCTTGAAAGACAATCCCCATACTGCAAACGTTTTACCCTCAATATCACCATCGTAATAGTCAGTAATCTGCTCTACAAGTTTCGTCTTTTGTGTATTGTTAACTTTTTCCACAGCATTAAGAATGGACATTTCATAGCCGTAAGACTTAGCTGTTTGGCTTAAAGCACGCACATCTTTAGGAAAGCAAGAGCCACCATACCCGCAACCAGCATAGATAAAGTTGAATCCTATTCTAGGGTCCGACCCAATGCCTTGCCGAACATTTTCAATATCAGCCCCAAGCATTTCAGCGAGGTTGGCTATTTCATTCATAAAACTAATTTTAGTCGCTAACATCGCGTTAGCCGCGTATTTGGTAAGTTCTGCTGATTTGACATCCATAAATACCAAGCGATCAGAGTTACGATTGTAGGGAGCATACAACTCTTGCAACAAAGTCCGCGCATTGGCGGACCCAGTGCCCACGATAATCCTATCCGGCTTCATAAAATCGCCAATCGCTGCGCCCTCCTTCAGGAATTCGGGATTGGACACCATGTCAATTTCCAGCTGCGAATCTCTATCGTCTAATGCGGATTGGATCACCGCGCGCACTTTGTCAGCAGATCCAACTGGTACTGTAGATTTAATTACCACAGCCTTATTTGATAACATTTCTTTGCCGATGTTTTTGGCTACTTCTAAAACATGCATCAAATCAGCAGCACCATCTTCATCTTCTGGGGTTCCAACAGCTATGATTATGACATCACTGAATTTGACGGCTTGTTGGGCATCTGAGGTGAATTCCAGATTCCCACGACCTAAATTCTCACTCACTAGAGTATCAAGACCAGGCTCGTAAATTGGTATTTGTCCATTTTTAAGCAAGTTGATTTTAGGCTCATCAATGTCCATACAGAGCACTCCGTGACCAACCTCTGCAAAGCAGGCTCCAGTTACTAACCCCACATAACCCGTTCCAAATATTGTAACTTTCATAGGAATTCCAGAATTATTGCAAAAGCACCTAACATATATCAGGCTCCGCTGTGAAAACTAAAAATTGAATTACTCCATCTCGTGTCTTTACGCGACAGGCTGAATTGAGACTACAAAAATATCTACTAATTCTATTGGGAAAAATGTTCGCAAAGTAGATTTCGTATGAGAGTAAATGATGAGCTCAACCTTAAAATGGCTTGCAAAATACGAATATGCTGACAATTAAACCCCGTGTATTATCAAGGAGTATATTCGATAAATCGAGCAATATTACCAATATCAAACCCTTCTCAATTGATAGCCTGATTCACTGAAGTGGAGGAATAGCAGCCGAATTCTTCCGTGATCAGTAGATAGCAAATTCTAGCAGTTCTCTAGATTAGAATTCATATTTAGCTGAGTCTCGGGCCAGGTTTAGATCTCATGGTAAATTGACATAACAGCTTAACCTTGGTTGTGCGAGCAGGTCCGATGTCTACGCTAGTTTGTCGGCACAAAATCTCAACAACAATGTAAGCTTAATGCTTAATCTCCTAGTGTCATGCAATCTAGAAAATATATAATCGTAATATGGACAGCAAACCGCTATTTAAAAATATGACCGGAAATATGGTCAAAAAACCCGATGAGGCTGAAATATTGCCTCGAGAATCGGCTTATGGGATTCATATTGCTGATGGCAAAGTTCTCCTGGTTCGTCCAACTTGGTCAGAGAAATGGGATCTTCCCGGAGGGGAAATCGAAAATGGTGAAACTCCTCTTCAAGGTATGGCTCGAGAATTTCTAGAAGAAACTGGTTATTTTGTTGATATTGAAGGCCCTCTTTTTCTCGGAAAGAAGCAAGAATGGTTTTATAATGACTTAGAGAATACTTTTCATAATTCTACAATGCATTTTTTTTGGGTGAGGGCAGTTAGTAAGAAAAGTGAAATCATCTCCACTGATGAAGTTGAAGCGCTTGTATGGGTGTCTCGGGATCTATTGAATGAAGATACCTGTAATGCGAGTTTGCTTCCGTTTATTTTTCTAGCATGGAAGACAATATGAAGATCGAATTTTAGTCATGAAACCTACCTTCTGGTTCATCCCGCCCCTTCTCATTTCCACGACCATTTTCCTGCTTTCGACTGTATTGTCGGTATCTTTTCAAATAGAAGGAGTGAGCTACACGGACAAGCTGTCTCATACCTTCGCATACTTCGCATTGACCATAACATTGCTTCTCGCCTTTTATAAAAATGAGATGCTACGAACCACTAACTGGCTGTTCTTAATCATTGCGTGTTCTGCATATGGCGTCCTGTTGGAATTTGTTCAATACGGCTTTTTTCCTAACAGGTATTTCGAGTGGCTTGATGCACTAGCTAACGTTTCCGGTGCACTTATCGGCGGTTTCACCTTCAGACTGTTTAAAAAGCCAATAAACTCCAAGCATAGATACTATTAGATACATAGATACTATTAGATACATAGGTACTACCTGATACATGGATACTACCTGCTACATAGCCCTAACAGAATTTTCAGCAGGTTTTCTGCCGGGAATAACAATGTTGGAATTGGAAATCTTTACGAGTGTGTACAGAACGTTTGTCCGATTGGAAACATAGGTTCATGCGATTCAACAGCGAAGGATAAGCACCACCGGATTTCACCGTCCATCTTTCAATAGGAATGGCTTGGAGAGCTTCGAATAATTCGTCTAACACGCTAAGAATAGTATGAGTACTCCCGAAAATCGATGTTCCTGGAAATGCAGGAAATCAGGTGGTACTCATGGCTTGCGAGCAATGCCTAGACCAGTTAATCCAAGCAGGGTTAGCAGAATGCTCGACGGTTCGGGTACAGATGTTAGGCCGCTAACCACATGGAGGGAAAACTGTTGAGTCGGACTCGAATTCTGAAAAACAAGAGCTAAGTTTTCTGGAGCCGCAATAAACGGAAATACACCGAACCAATCTACGCCGAAATTCAAACTAGAATCTGAGAAAAGGCTATCTCCACCAAGAGCATTTAGAGTCAGGAAAAATCCGGTATTACCCGATCCAGTAAATGAGTTTTCAATAGTAGACTCTTCAATATCAAACATCACGCCGGGGTGAAATCGATCACAGCTTCGTCTAGAGACCTATCGGTAGAGCTGAAAGCAGTATTGAGATTGGTGCTGGCGCTAACATCTGCCCCCTCAAAGAAGGAGCCAAAACTGCTGTCTGGGAGGGCGAATGTTTCAAATATATCGAGCACTTTGATAGCTAATATACCGCCTGCAGGAGTGAAATAACCAAACCATCTAAGTCATCGAGCAGATCGGTAGGCTTTGGATTGGTTAAGGGAGTGGCGAAAGCACTGACTGAGAAACAGGTAATTAATACCAAGACAGATGCAGATAAAAGATTTTTCATTGCTGACGTCCTGATTATTAGTTGATCATCCAACTGCCACGCTGTCCATTTCGGTTAGTCAAATACTAGATTGAATCAAACGATGCTTGAAACAATCAGATAGCTGATAGCTTTGTCAGAATAGAGTAACGACGTCAATGACTTATAGTCCAATTGAGAGGCCATATTTTGGTGTTATCACCGGCTATCGTATGAGAACATAATGCAGGTTCACTTGGCATCGCTGCCCGAGACCACAGGCCCTAAGTTAGACTGGCAATTGTGCGAAGGATTGATTGGGCTAACCGAGCCCGGTGTGTTTTGGGAATGTTTGATAAGCATGCCAGGTAATATTTTTGCTCAAGGATGGCTAGACATCAACCAGATGTAGCTTTCGTTTTTATGCGACTACTTATGAAACGCCGTGATGTCACGATTCTAAGTGATATAAGTTACAGGCTGTTTCTAGAATCGCGACTGTGCCGGAAAATGAGTTTAGTAGAGGAAATGATTTCTAGATGACAGGTTATGCTTGTTCCGAATACGCGGACTCACTGACAGAATTTGGAACACCTCGATTTCTGCCTAATTCTCAGGGATGGATTCTTGAGCGACCCACTCCCTATCTTCCCTATCGTGACGCGATGGGCTGCTATCCTGTGTTCAAGTGCGGCGACTGGTCCGGTCTAAAGCAAGACCTGGACGATATCGGCGAAGAGCTCACTAGCCTAACAATGGTTCCAGACCCCTATGGCGACTACGATGAAGCCTATCTTCGCGACTGCTTTAAAGATCTCGTGGTCCCATTTAAACAGCATTATGTAGTCGATATGCATCGACCGCTCAAGGATATCGTCTCTAGGCACCATCTCAAATGCGCCCGCAAGGCAGATGAGCATATTCGGGCTGAAGTGTGCCTCCACCCCGCAGAATTCTTAGACGAATGGGTGGCACTCCATCAAAACCTGGTCAATCAACATAGCATCGAGGGCATCAGGGCTTTCTCCAAACAAGCCTTTCAAAAGCAACTGAGCACACCTGGAATGGTAGTGCTTCGAGCTCTCCACGGAGATGAAACCGTGGGAGCCCAGCTGTGGTTCTTGCACAAAGACGTCGCCTACGGCCACGTTCTTGCCTTCAATGAAAAAGGCTACAAACTAGGTGCCACCTATGCGTTGTATTGGTTTGCGCTAAACTACTTTGCCGATAAGGCGCGTTGGTGTGATATTGGCGGCGTTGCGGGCCTGCAGGAAAATGAGAATAGTGGCCTCGCTCAGTTTAAGAGTGGTTGGTCTACCGGCTTCCGAACAGCGTATTTATGTGGACGAATATTAAACTCATCTAAGTACCAGGAGCTGTCAGCGCTCAACCGAGAGGCTAAAGGTTTTTTCCCTGCCTACCGAAATACGTTCTGAGTCACTGCACATTCTGCCGTGCGACGCCCGGGTGACGATTTCGATTTGACCCAAATCACCCATTTGTCATACCTTGCTAGTATCGCTATCCGTTGGATAAATATAGCCACCTGTGAGCGAATAGCTCGCACCCAGAAAATATTGAGGCAACACAAACCGCATGGCAACAGACATCAACAATTCCCAGCAAAAAATAGCAGCCGCTAGCCCTTTGTTCCCTCAGCAAGATATCGACGAAATCCAGCTTGCTATCGGCAACATCCTGCGTTCGGGCCGACTAATACTGGGAGAACACACTCTCGCCTTCGAACAGGAATTCCAGTCCTACCTAGGAGTGGAACATGCCGTTGCCGTCAGTACTTGCACGGCCGCAATCCAAATTACCCTACGTTTCCACGAAGTAAAACAGCGCGAAGTCATCTTGCCAACTAACAATTTTATTGGGGTCGTAAGTGCCGTCCTGGAAGAAGGTGCTACCCCGGTATTGGCAGACATGAATCCAGAAACTTTCTGTGCAGATACCGACGACGTTCTGGCACGTATCACCCCAAACACCGCAGGAATAATACTGGTTCATATCGCAGGCCTAGTGCACCCCGACATCGATCGTATTCGCCTAGTTTGCGAGAACAAGGGGATCTTTTTGCTAGAAGACGCTTCCCATGCGCATGGCGCTGAAATCGATGGACGCAAAGCCGGCAGCTTAAGCGAAAGTGGCTGCTTTTCTTTTTATCCTACAAAGCTGATGACCACCGGAACCGGAGGCATGTTAACAACAAGCAATAAACAACTGGCCGACTACGCCCGCTCGGTACGCCACCATGGTGTCGGAAACAGTCTGGATGACGTAGTGAATCTTGGCAACGATTGGTGCATGAGCGAAATTCACGCCGTGCTTGGCCGCTCTCAACTCAAGCGGCTCGAACAGAGTATTGAGCATCGCAATCGTCTCATTATCCGCTACAGAAATGGCTTGAAAGAGTTGTCTTGGCTGAGCATACCGCAATACCCAAAGAACTTTCGCCACGCGTACTACAAGTTTCCGATACTACTGCGTGAGGGATTGGACAGGGATCGTTTTCGTCGTATGATCTTTGAGGATTACAACATTGAGAACGGTGCCATTTACGACCCGCCCTGCCACCTGCAGCCCGTATTGCGCAAGCTAATGGGTTGTTGTGAGGGGATGTATCCCCAAGCTGAGTCTGCACTCAAACGGCAGTTTTGTCCGCCGATTCACTCTGCACTCAGTGAACTGGAAGTCGACAGGGTCATCGCTGCCATAGTCGAGGCTGGTAAGCGCTGCGGGTTTAACTAACAGCTGTCAGTTGGTGTAGCGCCTAGGCGACTGACCACAAAACGTACAGCAAAACATTTATTTACCAACTTTGGCTAACACTATGTCAGGTGCAAAAAACAACTCAAATGGCCGCTTAGTAGGCAAAGTCGCAATCATTGCCGGTGCAGCCTCTTCCATGCCAGGAACAGGAATTGGTGAAGCAACAGCCGTCCTGTTTGCTCGTGAAGGGGCGCAATTGCTCATAGTTAATCGCTCGGAAGCTCCCGCCCAACAACTGTGCGAACAAATCACCAACGATGGAGGAACGTGCGCCGTTTTTACCGGCGACGTGACTAAAGAGGACGACGTGCAGCGAATGATTGATACGGTAATGCAGCTTTACGGTAGGCTGGACGTGCTGTTTTACAATGCAGGAATCGGCGCACCAGGCACAGTGGTGAATGTAAAGCAGGATGTATGGGACCGAGCTATAAATATCAACTTACGGGGGGCTATGCTAACAGCGCGGCACTGTATTCCTCGCATGATCGAATCGGGAGGAGGATCGATCATCAACGTCTCTACCCTCGGAGCCGTACTTGGATTCAAGCGTGGCGATACAGGCTTCGCTGCTTACACAGCTTCTAAAGCTGGGTTGATAGGCCTGACTCTTTCCACTGCTGCTGACTTTGCAACCGACGGCGTTCGGGCAAACTGTTTGGTGGTGGGCATGGTCAATACCCCGACGATGGAAAAATTTGGCGAACAAGCTAGGGAGTCACGTCGGCTTGCCGTTCCGTTACAAACGGAAGGGACAGCTTGGGATGTCGCATGGTCCGCTGTTTACTTAGCTAGCGATGAGGCTCGCTGGATTACTGGCGTATCTTTGCCGGTAGACGGAGGGCAAATGAGCCTGCGGGAATGGCCTGGCTAAATTTGGGTCCGCAACGAACCGGCGAGCTCCTGCAAGAGGACGTCAGAATTCGGCAATTCACGCAATATCTCCAGTCCCTTCAAACGAGTAGAATAAAATTTTTCACTGTCGTGCGTAAGCATATCAATGCTCAATGGCTCATCGCAATCAACAAGCGCGGGTTCTTCGCCCTGATAATAACTACGCATCGCCCTGCGATGCAGTCGCGGAAACATTTCATAAACGTGCCCGCGATCAAAAAAATGCAGCGGCTTGTGCCGCGTTAATCGATGATATATCGAGTGGGAAATCATATTCCAATAAAATACCCTCTCGGCCTTCAAAATTAAGTTTCTGTGCTCAATCACATTGCGCTGATTATGGCACTCGACCGGCAGCTGCCTTTTTTGTACCTTTTCTATCAATTCCAGTGGCGCCATCAGAACGGGTGTTTTTCCTAGACCGGATGTCTCCACAAGTTTATTTAGTAGATGTTCAACATACTTGTCTTCGCCTATATTTTTTTTCTGCAGGGAATAATCTAGCTCAGAGATAACGAACAACCAATACGAATTTTTAACCGTTTCGGGCGACGTGGGCTTGAGGTCCGTATTAAAATAAGAGTAATAGCCCTCCGGCGGTTCAGGCCCCATATCCAAACCGTTTACTCCAAAAGGAAGCAATCGTGGGATTTTGTCGAGGATGGCATGAATCCTCCTGAATTGCAGGCAGGTCAGCCAGCTAAGCAGGTACTGCCTGAGCCGGTTAGTAGAAGGATTTACCCACTCCAAATTCACATCACCAACGGAAAAAGAGCCTGTCATACCCAAGAACGGATCAGAGGACATGAGCACCTTTCTATCGCGTTTTAAGCACGCAACGAATTTTCCCAGAGAACGCACGCTAAAAACTTTGTTGGGTACCAGCAAAAATGCCGAGAATAGCAGAACATATTCTGGCGCCAGTTTTTGGTAGAGCGACAGAATGTCATCATCAGATTTATATTGCACACATTTAAATTTCAACACACCACGATTGCTTTGGTAGATGTGTTCAGGAAGTGCAATACAGATAGCGTATTTTTCTTGCAATGATTGTACAAAATCGTAGGCATAAGCCAGCTCGCCAAAGTCATGACTGACAACTACCAATACAGATTGCTGGCCTACTGTTTCCATAGTCTTTGTAGTATTTAGTTTTATAGCCAGGCGGCTCTGAACCCGTACGGGGCAGGGAAAAACTTCACTGCTCTGCCTTGTTATAAAATTCCAGTGGCTGATATACCTCTTGTACAAGGCGATTTTTCAATGCCTGCTTATCCTTATAGCTATCCTTGAGAACTGAGATTACTTTGACATAGCCATCTACCACGGCGTCCCAACGGTAATAGGTATCAGAGCGCTGTTTTGCCAAGGCTCTTAAACGAGTTACCGCGGATTCGTCTTGTTCTAAATTCTGGATAATAGAAGCCAATTGATTGGGCTCCTTGCTAAAGAACAAACCTTCATCTGTCATTACTTCTCGATGAAAGACTACATCCATCGCAACCGGAGCCGCAGACCTGTGCATTGCATTGAGCAAGCTTGGGTTTGTTCCACCCACTTCATGTCCGTGTAAGTATGCATAGGAGTGAGCGAACAGTGCATTTAATTTATCTTTTTCGTAGACTCCACCAATGCAGCGTACCGACTCATCATTCTCTGCTGCAATCGCCCTTCCGTAGGCGGTATCGTATCGTGCATCGCCAACTACGATCAGTGGTTTATCACTATTGGAGAGGCGGTATTCCCGTATAACCACGTCAATGTTGTTATCCGGTTCTATCCTAGCACAACAGAGATAGTAGGCATTTTTTTCAAGGCCGTGCTCCCGCAAGATACTATCATCGAGCCCGTCGCCAACTTCTCCCGCATAGGGAATAAAGCTGCTTTCTGCCTGGTACTCGTCCACATAGTACTGCTGCATTGCTTTTGAGTCTGTAATCAACCAATGGCTAAACCAAGCGGTAATTTTCTCTGACCACTTATAGTATTTTTGTTGAAAGGGGCTCCATTTTTGTCGTTTCCAGCCCATACCATCAGTGTGCATGAGGATAGGAAACCCGCGAATGCGCAGGGGCAGAACAAACGGGCCATTACCAGGATCAAGCACTAAAACGACATCATAGGAGCAAAACGTTGCATGCAAAATCGACAAATTACTGTGAATGATGCTCTCTAAACTCTTCCCTCCGGGGGCCGGTAGGTAAACACACCTGACGCCATTATAATATTTTGGCCGGTCCTCGTAATAATTACTGCGACAATATATCGTCACGTCAATCCCGTATTCATTTACCATGCGGGTAGCCATTTGTTCAATAAGGGTACTAAAGCCGCTGTACCTAGCTGGTATTCCCCTATCCCCAATAATTGCAAACTTCATAATATTATCCATTGCTAATTATTCTGAAAAAATTCAGTAATTTGGTGCGGTGTTTTGAATCTCAAAGAACAGCTAACATAGATCAAGCATATGAACTACTTCAAACCAAAGCGGTCAGCTATGCCGATACCTTCTACTGGCAAAGCGGCCAATTTTGAATAGACTTCGAGGTAGCTGCTTCTTAGTCCCACCCAGCTATACCGTTCTCGAATTTGCTCACTTTTACTCATAGGCACAAGTTGCTGCCTGTCCGCTATTAATTCATTTAGCCGATCAGATAAATTTCCACTACGGCTCATATCTATTGCGCTATCTTTATTGTCCATCAACCAAAGATAATGCTTCGCATTGTGCGTCAATACCGGCAATCCTGTTGAGGCACCTTCAACCATCGCCAGACCAAAAGCCTCAAAGAGTGAGGTATGAACCATCAGGTCAGCCACTTTGAACAACTCCCCCACTTCGCTGGTTGGCAACAAAGTAACTCGGCATCGATCTCCTAACGCATCTTTCGTATATTGAATAAGATCCGGGTCACCTTGATCGAGGCTGCCATCAATCCATAATAGTACATCGCCTTCTATGGATTTAAATTCATCGACTAGATAGTCAATTCGTTTGTGATATCGGTTAATCGCAGCCAAGCATAAAATAACAAAAGTACCCTCAGCCAAACCGTATTTTTCCCTCAGTTCGTTTTTAGAAGCCGTCACAGAAAAATTTTCAGGATAGAAACCCAAAGGTATTACCGTCATATATGGCTCCGGAATCCCAAATTCCACTGCTTCGTCAAAAGTTACCTTAGAAATTTGGTGCATATGATCTGCTGGAGGGCAATCACTAGCAGGCATCGCGCAAGCTTCGGTGTAGAGCAAACGGAACTTTAAGCCAAAGAGCTTCCTAAGTTTATAGAGTATTCGCGCTAGAGGTGGATCTGTGCAATGAACAACATCATACCCCTCACCTCGTATTGCGATTAGCAAACTAATAGCGAACGTAAAGCATTCAACGTGTTGCGTAGTTCGACCGACCAACTTATGGATGGGAAACCAACGCAAAAACCAACCGTTCCTGGAGATAAATAGTAATTTGGATTCGTGCGCACGTGAAGGGCCGCCACCCTTAAAAAGGCGAACATTCAAGTCATGTTCGAGAAGGTCGAATAAATCGCGAAACATTCGTTCAAAGCCACGTTGCACTAGTCCAACACCCGGGCAGGCCATCGCCACCTTGAGCGAGGACGTGTCATTAGGAACAATAGTCTCAGCAGTGGCGCGGAGCTCATTCATGGGAGTGTTTTTGCCAAATCAAGTCTAAATAAGTGCAACTAATCACCCCCAGTTACCGCCACCATAGGACTACTGATGAGACGGATTAATGTTACTAATAACCCAAACACGTTTCCAACACCTTTTCTAGGCCAGCGTTTAAATTTATTTCGGTAATTGTAGCTGTAGGAAGCAAACGAATATATCGATCGGTATAGGAGGTTACCACGCCGGCTTCCAATATGGCTTCGCCCAATTGCCCCGCACTGACTCCAGCGGGAGGCTCTATGACCCACAGCGCACCGCTACCCCGCAAACCATAGCCCTCCTCTTTCAAAGGAGTAATGCATTCGAGCACTCGCGCCTGAATAACACCGACTTTTTCGCTTACCTGCAGCCGAGTAATTTCTTTTAGCGTAGCGCAAACCACTGCGCAGGCTAAAGGATTTGCGGAATAAGTACTGCTGGGAAGCATAGCGGGCGTGACCTCAATGCTATTTTTTACCAACACAGCCGAGACTGGAAAGCCGTTACCAATACTTTTTCCAAAAATAATAACGTCCGGGGACATATCATGGTCTAGGGAAAAAGACGCATATCCAGCACGGAAAAAACCGGTAAGAACCTCATCAACCACACTAATAACATTGTAGGCTGCACAAAGTGCTATCAACGAACGATAGAAGTCTGGGGAAGCCTGGTGCCCAGCCGCTGTCCCTTGAATGGGCTCAATAAAGAATGCAGCTATCGTTCCCGATTCAAATAATCTTTCGATCTGAGCGAGAAGCTCTGGCTCTGGTAGGGAGTCCACAAAGGGCAATCGATGAAAGTTTGGGAGAGCGAAACCGTTGTCCCAGGATAACGAGGATGTGGCCAAGGATTTTCCATGCATACTAAGAGAAAAACCCGCAAAGGCTTTTTTCCCCGTTTGCACTGCCGCCAACCGCAGGCTGAATTCGAGTGCTTCCATACCCGTGGAATACAACTCTGCCACCGAGTATTCTGGATTCAGGAAAGACTGGATCAGCTGGCGAGCCTGTTCTAGCTGGTTATGCTGGCACTTGCCAGCGATCCATAACTTATCCGCTTGTGCTGTCAGCGCTTCAACCACCGCCTTGTTACGATGCCCAACGATGACCGATCCATAGCCCGACTGGAAGTCAATATAAGAGCGGCCATCACCGCCTACCAACATGTCGTTGGAGGCGGACTCAATAAGTAGGTCTATCATACGCGTAGTGACCTCTCAATGGTTGTTGCGATTTCCCGGGCATTGCTGACACAGGTAATTATTTTCCCGCCCATCACTGACCAGCAATCGAAACCGTGATTGCGAATCACCGTGGGCCGTGCATCGAAGTCCCTCGCAAAAGCATTGACAGCACGAGTTGCGTAACGGGACTCTACTATTTCTGCTTGTTTCAACACGGGTATATATTTGGATGCGCTCAATAACATATTGTGACTATTGGATTGGATTTCACCCCAATCGGGAGGCATACCATCCTCAGTGACCTGGCTTTTTAATACAGAGTCATGAATATGGGATACAAGAAAAAGATTATCGTGCCCCATTCCAACTATGCTGGTAAAAGGCCCATCGATTATTGTCACACACAACTGCTCAATAGGCAGACGCACGACTAGCATTTCATAGAGGTCAAAACGAAGCTTCTCCACTGGAAAGGAAAACCATTTTGCCAGTAGGTTTCTATTAGAGTAAGTAGCATTGATCAGATAATCGAAGACCTCAGTTTTAATTTCCCCGTTACGTTCAATCGACAGCTTTTTCCTGCCATCTGGCAATATTTCCGCATCAACGATATTGGCGCCAACAAAAACATTGGTGTTTTCCGCCGCTGCTAGTCGCCGCTCAATCATATCGCGCAACTTATAAAAATCGTATACACCTTCGTCAGTTTTAATGGAGACGCTAATAGCATCCCGATCGACAATACCCGCCGGAGGATACTCGATGGAATAGGACAGGTAGTTACTGGAGCAAGCGGCTAGGTAACGCTCGGCGGGAATTTCCACCCCGGTAGCCGAGGGGCAGAAATATGAAATATTATCTCGGATCACAGCGTCGTTATACAATTCTTCAAAGTCGTTTTTGGTCGAGCGTATTTCCTGGATAGTGTCGTAACTGCGAGGGTAGTGAAATCCAGAGTGATGTCGCCACTGATTAACAAAGGAAACTTCCTCCATCAGATTTTCATGTCGCTCAAAAACTGACACATCACAAAAGTGGTTCATTTCCAATGCACAGTTAGTGCCGAAAACACCTCCACCTATAATGGCCGCGCGAGGTCGCCCGTTAGTCCTTTTCTTTGGTGTGGTGCGCAGCGCAGTACGTAGTGGTCGGGTAGCAAGATCGGGCGGCACAAGGTTTTCGGACTGGCTACTAACAAAATCCAAGAAGGATATCATCTCATCGCGCAACGAGGTTCTCTCGTGGGAAAGATTGATAGTCTCTAAGTGATTATCACTGGATATTTTAATGGAGTAGCGAAACAGATCGCAGCTGATATCTGCATCTGGATAGACAATATGAATACTTCGCTTGCTGGGCTTATTATGCCATCCGAGGTTCATAACACAGTGAAGTGAATCCCCGTAGCGAATACTCACCTGATGGGTATTTGCTACGCTATGGGAGCTTTCAATTGTAGAATCCAGTCCAAACAGGTAATCCATGATGTCAAAAGCGTCGACGTATTCTAGGTTGGGGTTCAAATCTACTTCAGCAGCGCTCACATTCAGCATTGTAACTTCAACCAGCGAGGGCAACTGCTCACGCGCCATAACCAGCTCCTGCAATATTTTCACCACCGGATTAAATCTATAATTGTGCCCGAGCATCAATTTATTTGGGTAGCGACTCAGCAGTTCATCCAGGAGATTCAGCTCATCAATTGAGGTAACCAACGGCTTTTCAACCAGCACAAAGCAGTGCGGGAGGCATTTTTTTATCATATCTAGCTGGGATGCCGCGGGAGTAACAATATCTACGATGTCTATTTTTTCCAGCAGCTGTGCATCCAATGAGGTGTAAACCGGTACAGAGTATTGCGCTGCCAGTTCTGACTCTGACTCATCTGTCTCCGCAACCAGCGCACTTATTTCCACCCTCCCATGCTCCTGCAGCTTCAACCACTCTTGAAGGTGTGACTTTCCAAAATGTCCAACTCCGACTAGACATACTTTGGGTTTCTGCATTTCATGCTTCCGTTTTATATTTTTACACTCTTCTTCAAATAAGCTCGAGAAGAGTTGCCTGTATCATTTTCTAGCCGGTTATTAACCATCTATTAGCTTTACAAAACGCTAATGGTTTTTAATCAGCTCAGCGTATTGTAATTCCAATCGATACAAGATTTCAGCAACAGATTTACTGAGCCACAGCATTTTTTCTTGTTTATAGAATTCCTTACGCCCGCAAAAGTAGTCCAGAGCTAGCTGGATCGAACTGGAAGAAGACAATGAACTACTCTGCGAAATACCATTAAGCGTCAGTTTTATGTCACTAGTATCGTCGTACTCCCAGCACTGCTCTCCCTGCCGAAGCACAAAGAGCCTCTCTTTGGCACTGCTAGTATTTGAGTTGAATATTTTGGCCTGTCCCAGCTGCCCGAAACCCAAGACTATATTTGCACCAAACGCAAGTTCACCCTCAATATTTTGCAGCTCTAGGGAAATGCTGTCGGGCATACAATCAAATATTTGTAATATCATCGCCAAGTCGTGGGGTGAGTAGTCATAAAGCGGAGAGTAGTCACGATAAGGACCGCGATTTCCGCCTCTCGACTCAATCTCTATAGGCGAGTCATGGCTCAATTGCTCGTTTAACTTTATATAAGGCCAGCTAAACAAGTGAATGAAATCCTCGACGAGCGGCACTCCCGAGGATCGCGCCAGCTCTATGAGTTTTAGGCTGTCGTCCCGCTGGAGGCTCAACGGTTTTTCGGCCAGCACTGGCAGCCCTAAGCGCAACAATTGCTCTACAATATTTGCTCTAACCGCAGGAGGTGTAGCAACAATAACTCCGTCGATTTCGTTGACATAGCTATCAATTAGGGAAATATCTGTTAGCAGGACCGCTTGGTTCGCAGCAATCGCGTCAAGTTGTTGCCGCGATTTTGAGCTAACAATAAATCTAATCTCATCCTGCCCGGAGGCAACGATGGTCTTCAGAAAGTTTGCGCCCCACTTTCCCACCCCTACCAAGGCTAATCGTCTCGACACTATAAGTTTTCGTCGCCAACGAAGTGGACCTGAGTCCAAGCAAAGAAACGTTCCAGCCCCTCCTCCAGCGATATTTGCGGTTCATAACTTAGCTGTGTCCTAGCCTTGTAAATATCGGGACAACGGCGATTCGGCTCATCCGCAGGGTAACTATCGGGATACCCTACCAAATTCACCTCATTGGAAATATTTAGCAGTGACTTTATTTGTCCCGCTAAATCTGCCATTGAAATTTCGGGTTTTGGGTTGCCGATATTGTAGGGTTCACCCGGCACACCCCTAAGCAACACATGCATAAAACCCACGATCGCATCATTGATATAGCAGAAGGTCCGAGTCTGACGTCCATCCCCATAAATATGGAAGGCTGAGCCAGATTTGGCTTTGCTTGCAAAATTGGGCAACACCCTATAATCGAGTTCTCCCATTCCGGGACCATAAACATTAAAGGGCCTGACCATGTTGGTGTGCACACCGAAATGGGTATGATAGACCCGACAGAGCGTTTCACCTAAACGTTTACTCTCGTCATAACATGCCCTGGCACCCAGACATGAAACGCTGCCCGGATAACTTTCCGGTGTTGGAATATATTTTGGGTCAGGATCCCCATAAATTTCCGAGCTGCTAAAAAACATCAAGCGGGCACCCATGCGCTTGGCCATTTCCAGCATCTGCTTGGTACCCGACACCGAGACTTCAATAGTTTCCAGCGGGAAGGCGCGATAATAAAAGGGACTGGCTATACCAGCAGCCTGAATGATGTAATCGAAAGTAATATCTGTCTCATAAGGTTCGACGATATTGTGGTGAACGAAAGTGACGTTGTCCCTTTCACCGCTCTCGTATGAAGGATTGTTGGCAGAGATGAAATTATCCAGAACCGTTAACTTGCAAGGCTCAGATAATATCTCTCGGTTTAAATATTGGAATACGGCCGTAAAATAACGGCCCAAAAACCCGCCGCCGCCGCACATTAGTACATTTTTGCCCGCTAACTCTTCATAGAACGGTTCCAGCCTTTCGGCAATACTGACAATATCTGAATCAACAAAATTCTTAGTCATGTTTCCTCACTACTTTTAGTTCCGGCAAAGGAACTATAATCGTCCCTCCCTGTTCAATAAACCAACCCAAGTTTTCAATAATGGGTTTCTCGAAATTCCACGCCAGCACAATAATAAAGTCTGGCGTATCTACTTTCAGGCGGTCGCTACTATTTATCTCTATACCATAGCCCGGAGAATACAAGCCCTGTTTCAAAGGACTATCATCTACGATGTAATCAATGGCGTCTGGACCAATATCAAATTGATGCATTAACGTCGTAGCCTTTGCTGGCAAGCCATATCCCGCAATGGACTTGCCCTGGCTTTTAATTGATGCGACGAGGCTTTTAAGTTCGTCCCCCAACTTGTTAATTTTGTGCTCGAATGAGCGAAATGTATCTGCCGAGAACAAACCTAGTGATTCTTCTTCGGCAATAAAAGCTGCCACAGACGGTTGTTGCGCATAACCACCCGAGCTTTTCTGCGCCACAACGCGTATCGATCCTCCGTGAGATTCAATCGAAGACACATCGACAATATCGAATTGGTGACTAAGAAAAAAAGACTGCAGCGGACCAACAGAATGATAGTCGAGGTGCTCGTGATAAATCGTATCGAACAGGGTTTTCTCAATCACATCCTTGAGGTAGGACACCTCTATAACCAGAATGCCATCGGCAGCAAGCAGAACATCGATTCCGGACAGGATTCCTTCTAAGTCATCTATATGAGCAAAAACGTTATTGGCAACGACGACCTTCGCCATGCCTCTGGCGCTTTTGATTTGCCGGGCAATATCCACGCTAAAAAAATCAACGATGGTGGCAATACCCCTGTCGTTGGCATCTGCTGCAATTTCTTTAGCCGGGTCAACTCCCTGTACTTGCATCCCAGAATTTTTGAATGCAGATAATAAGGTTCCATCGTTACTGCCAATATCTACAATAAGACTATCGGGCTCAACTTTGTAATCCGCGATTATCTTCGCTGCGTATTCCGCAAAGTGTTTTCTAAAAGAAGGTGCCGTTCCCGATACATAAACATAGTGACTGAACAGGCGCTCAGCGCTAATGACGTCAAACAATTGCAAGTGTGTGCATTGCTTACAAAAGTAGAGGTCAAGTGGGAATTTTTGTTGCTCTGATGCGTCTTCAGCCGCAACCAACAACTCGTTAGCTAGTGGCGAAGCCGCGAGTGAAAAGACTTTTTCGACATCGACAGACCGACATAATCGACACTCGCGCCGAAGTTGATGCGTAGCATTCATAGTCGGTGCTCAGGCTTTAACCAGCTCAATGCGCTCAATATCCGCTTCGTAGGTCTCCTGATCTCTCGGGTTTCTGCCCAAGGTCACGAAGGTGGTGTCCTTGCTAAATACCATCGCATGATCAACCATTGGCGGAGTAAAAAAGCACTGACCTTTCGCAATTGTGACAACACTCGGTTCCGCAGTGTCGCCAGTGGAGCGCCAGTGATACTGAATTTCTCCTTCCATCACATAGCAATAGTGCCAATCTGTTTTATGGTAGTGATTAGCACGTACAGTGCCTTTTTTAGAAGAAATAATCACGCAAGATTCCATTACTTCGTCAACGATTGGGTAAATAGCTCCTCGTTCGTCTATAAAAGGAGTATCGAGCTTAACGATGGGGTCATTCAAATACTCTTCCCTGAGCGCTTTACTTATGCTGTCCAATTTGTTCTCCAATGTTTTTGTACCGATATCAAAATGACTTTGTGTGCCATATAGCAATGAGCCATCCCTACACTTTATGTCCAATGTTCCAAACCCTAAACTGCGGATTCAAAGATTCGTAAATGGATAATGTTCAGCCCTGTTTTCCAGAGGCGACTATGACAATAAACATCCCCATTTGTCAATCCAGCCAGCACGAATACTAGCGCTGCCGTTAGCTAAGCCTTTTAACCACCCCTAATCCGAGCAGCTACCTTGTCTCGATCTAGCCATTGACCTATGATTGTTAGATGTGGGCAATTATGGATATTCAAGGTTTTTTTAGATGGTTTCAATTTGTTCCCTCCTCACAGCAATCTCGAGCTTGCCCGGGTCGAAGATGCTGCCAAACCGCCCCCTAAGAACCGGTGAGCGAATTGCTTGAGCTATCAATCATTGTCGTCAACTGGAACGTGTGCGAATTGTTGGAATCGTGCCTGCTTTCAATCCGTCAATACGCCGGGTTGCCGCCTGAGAAGTATGAAGTCCACGTCATCGACAATAACTCATCGGACAATAGCGTCGATATGGTCCGTGAAAAGTTTCCTGAATTCCTGCTGACAGCCAATTCTGACAACAAGGGCTTTGGCCGAGCGAATAACCAAGCTTTCCCCCAATGTCGAGGGAAATACATCCTATTACTTAACCCTGACGCAGAAGTCAGGGAAAAAGCCATAACCCAGATGCTGAAACTGATGGACAGCATGCCTGACGCAGGCATTCTCGGTGCTCGCCTGCTCAATAGCGACGGGTCCTTTCAGCGCGCGTCCGGAGGGGCGCTGCCTACATTAAACAATATTGCTTGGCACTGGTTAAATCTGTTTCGCCTACTGCCCAAAAGTTGGGCACCACAGCCTACGTTCTTAATCGAAGACCGCCAAGGCACCTTCGATATCGGCTGGGTTTCGGGAGCCGCCTTGATGATTCGTCCTGCTGCCGTCGGCAATAACATTTTTGACCCACAGTTTTTCATGTACGGAGAAGATCTTGAACTGTGTGACAGAGTCCAAAATTCCGGATGGCGCGTACTCTATACTTCGAAGGCGAGCGTCATGCATCACTTGCGGCAAAGTGTATCTAAGCAATCCTCAGCTGAGATCCTGGCCAGCGTGGTCAAGGGTAACCGCGCCTATTTCCGGAACCGCCACGGACAATTGAGAACTTGGATTTATGACCTGCTGCTAACCTGCGGCTACTCGGCGCGTTGGTGTTGCTTTGCCGTTCTCTCTATCGTTGGGAATGACCCTAGCTATGCGGAGCAAGGTAGCATGAATCGGCACCACGCAGGGGTGGCCTTCAAATCGTTTTTACGCTGTGGGCGCCAATAATCAATGCGCATACTCCACGTTAACAACCAGCACCGCGGTGTCGGTGGCTCAGATGCCGCATGCCATGCTGTCATCGATACCTGTACCAAGCGCGGACTGGAAATTGGCTTCTTTGGCCGCGACAGCAAAGATTTGCCAGCGGGCTTGCTAGGCAAAATAGAAGCTTTTTTTTCCGGGATATACGCTCGCTCAGCGGTAAAAGCGTTCGAGCACACCCTGCAAGAATTCCGTCCCGACGTGGTTCACGTCCACGAACTGTTCCCAATGATCTCTCCGTGGATATTGCCGCGCTGCACCGCCGCTGGCATTCCGGTAGTTATGACTTGCTACGATTTCAGAATCACCTGCCCTATAGCCACCCATCACAACAACGAAGGAATCTGTTATGACTGCCGTGGGGGCAAGGAATACAAAGCAATCCTCAATAATTGTCGCGGCAGCGTCCCTGAAAGCTTGGCCTATGGCTTGCGCAGCGCTGTGGCACGCCGCTTTGGTCTATTTACAGACCATATTACGCGCTTCATCGTGTTGTCCGAGTTTTCCAAATCTTGGATTGAAGATCAAGCTGGCATCTCACCGGAGCGGGTAGCGACCATTCCCTGCGTTATTCCGGCTCCGGATGAAGGGATTAACGACCCCTATGCCGGCGAATACGTAGGCTACGCGGGTCGCTTTGCCCCAGAAAAAGGGGTAGGTTTACTCATGGAAGCCTGCCGACGGCTGGACCTACCACTGCGCTTGGCTGGTGACTCTATGAGTCATCCCGGTATTCTCGTGGGTGACGATGCCAAGTGTGTGGCCACTCCAACCCCAGAGTCCCTGACCGAGTTTTACCGCGGCGCACGGGTATTAGTAGTCGCCAGCCTCTGGGAGGAGACATTTGCCTGCGTCCTGTCTGAGGCCAAGGCCGAAGGTGTTCCAGTGATTGCCCCGCGCATTGGTGCCATGCCGGACCTCGTCGAGGACAACGTAACCGGCCTGCTTTTCGAAACAGGCAATGTAGACGAGCTAACTGACAAATTACAAAGTATTTGGCACGACGCCGACTTATGCCGAAGACTGGGTGCCGCCGGAAGACGCGATGTACAAGATCAATTAAACGAGGACATATGCTTCGAGCGATTGATGAATGTCTACAGGGACGTCACCGGCCTTCAAGCCTAGAGATTAAATCTTGAGCCGCATTGGCCTAGAGCAATAGACAGTGCCAAAGAGTTGGGCTGAATAGAACTGAAAATAGAAATGGAATTAATAAGTGAACGAATCCAACAGCCTTAGCCAGAGCTACAATCGGAACAGCGGATCTATTAGAACCGGCTTCCTGCGTCAGCATAGTGCGCTGTTAATACGGTTGTGCAGCCTGCTCGACGCGGTAGTTATATTTGGCACCCTTTACTTGACCCTGTATCTGTTCGAGATCAATTGGGAAACCGAGCACATTGTGATTGGCTTAGCGGCGGCACTTGTATTCGAGATTACCGCGTCATTCTTTAATCTCTATAGATCCTTCCGAGTTATCCAGTTCAGATTTGAACTCATCAAGATTTTCCTTTACTGGAGCTTGTCAGTCATCTTGCTGGTGTCTGTATTATTCTTCCTCAAGACTCCCGCCGCACTGGACACCATCGCCGGCCTGAGTTGGTACCTAGCCGCTTTCTTGGTTATATCGATAGTGCATTTTACCGCCCGCCTAATCACCCGTTATGCGCGTGCCTTCGGCTATGATGTACGGACTGCAGCCTTTGTGGGCGCGAACGATATTGCAGTTAACATGATGCGAATCTACGAGACCCATGCTTGGATGGGCATGAAAAACATAGGAGTATTTGATGATCGACATGCGGAAGAGTTAGAGCGCATGGCGGTAAAGAAACCTGAGCTCGCGGGTAATATTGACAAATTGTTCGAATTGGCGCGCGATGGCTCAGTAGATATCATTTACATTTGCTTACCGCTCGCAGCAGAAAAACGTATCAAGACCTACATAGACCTATTTTCCGATACCACCGCTTCCATCTATTACTGCCCAAGTTTTTCCAATTTTGACATAATTCAATCTCGCTGGGATGAAGTCTTCGGCCAGCCCGTGATCAGCATTGTGGAGTCTCCCTTTGTCGATCACCAGCGCTATGTAAAACGCCTCGAAGATATTATTCTCGTATTGGCCGCGGCTCCCCTACTGCTCCCTTTGATGCTGGTTATCGGCGTATTGGTGAAACTGAGTTCCAAGGGACCGGTATTTTTCAAACAAAATCGCTATGGCATTAATGGCGAGAGCTTCAAAATGTGGAAATTCCGGAGCATGTATATAGAAGATTGCGAGCAAGTTTACTCACAAGCAACCAAAAATGATCCGCGAATTACCAAGTTGGGGGCATACCTGCGAAAGACTTCGCTGGATGAAATTCCGCAGTTTCTTAATGTGCTTATCGGAAACATGTCCGTGGTAGGCCCAAGGCCACACCCGGATATTGTCAACGAGGATCTGCGCAAGCAAATCCACCGCTACATGGTGAGACACAAAATAAAACCTGGAATTACCGGCCTAGCTCAAGTAAACGGCTTACGAGGCGAAACCCAATCACTAGACGTAATGGCCCAACGCATCGAACAGGACCTCCAGTACATTCGCAACTGGTCACTGATGCTCGACGTTAAAATTCTGTTTAAAACAATATTTAATTTAGGCGGAAAAAATGTGTATTGAGTGGATAGAAGGGACACAGGGAAAACTTCAATATACATAGCTTTTGTTCTTCGTATACGCCAGCCGTCAACTTAGAAACACCAACTTCTCGCTTTAGTTTTCCCAGGTTATTCATTTAATGATGGATAGTATCTGATGCATCTAATATTGAAATAAAAACCTAAATAATTGATCCTTTTTATAGGCAGTCTTACTTTCTTATCACTGCGGGCCGCTGCGTTAATTCGTGATAACAAATGCAATTTTCTTTAAAATAGTGAAGCACCATGCTTTTTCTAGTTTTATTTTTATCGTTGTGAGGTTCACCGCCATGAAACAGATTTGCATGCCAGATCAATATATCCCCTTTTCTAGCATTGAATATTTTTTTCTCCAAGCCTAATTCTTCTATTTTATCCCTCATCATCTGTTCGTATACATCATATGATTTATTGCCGATCATGAAATCAGTTCCTTCGTTATCATAATCGCCATTCAAGTAATAAGGGAGTTTATGGCTGCCGGGATAATAATGTAGCGGCCCGTTATCATCTGTCATATCTTCGAGGGCAATCCAGACACCTAGAAGACCACCTAAAGGAAAGGTTGTCATATGAATCGAGTCAGAATGAGTGGCCTGCTCACTTCCCATTTTGAAGTTTAAACTTTGAAACAATATTGGCTTACCTTCTAATAATAAACCAAGTATTTCTTTAAGATTTTTGTTGCTGCCAATATCTTTTATCGCTTTCGAATGTCGAAAGCCAAAAGCAATTTTCATGCCCCACTTATATCGAAGAGTTTTTCGCTTCAACAAATCATCGATTTCAAAATTAACCCGATCAACTTCTTCTTCTGAAAGGTAATTTCGTAGAATCGCATGACCATTGTCATGAAATGATTTGAGGCTGGTTTGGGATTCTTCGTTTAGTGACTGGAAAGCATGCGACTTTTCGAGGTCTCTATCTTCGGTTGTAGCAATTGGGCTTTCTAAGAGGGATGCTTTTCCTTTAAAATCTTTACTTGAAATAGAGGAATAATATCTTTTATCTATACCGTACTTCTTAAACAATTTCTCATTGTGTTTCATTTCCTTCTTATGAAAAATATTATACAAGATGTAGGGTAATTTAAGCTGTTTGATTATTCCTAGCATGGCATCAAATTCCTAGCATGGCATCAAAGATGAGGATATAAACGGTCTGAATCGAGGCTCTTTAATTTTCTGTTTTGAAGAAGCTATTTCGAGCTTTTACTAAGAGCACCATAATAAGCGGATACCATTGTCAAAACAATAAATAATGTTAAACAGCTTATCTTGAGCTGAAAAAGCTCGCAGGCACTAGCTAATGACGCTACAACCATCGTATTAATAAGCCTTCTAATATGAAATTTGCGGAAACGATTTGCCTTTTTTGACGTATTAGTAGAATTAAAGCCACCTCCTCTGATTCTACGACATCCTTGCGAGAAGCTATCCTCTGGCCTACGCTAACACAGCCCTCTTTGCTAATCTGGATATGGATGTGCGAAGACCATTCACAGTCTTGCAGTTTGGACATATGAACAAGTGTGATGGCAATTTGTGTTTTCTCGCCGAAGTCAGGCATCCATTCCACTAACGGATAAGTGCATTAAACCGAGACTGGGCTCACTTCACTACTGATCGCAGTAAACGACTTGGTCAAGAGCATAAACTTTTCATCCACGATCGTTGCATCGGGAAACAGGTATTTAAATTCCGACTTAGTAATTAGTCTTATCGATTCAACTTCTTCAAGCGCTTCATAGGCACTGTCGGCTTTTTCCCACCACCCGAGATCGAACCTTGCATGCAAAAAGGACCTAAGCCAGAGCGGATAGTATTGAAAATAAGGCAGGAAAAAGTGAGGCTCTATTGGAAAGCGTCGATTAGGTGTTTGTACCATATAAGATTTACCCACACGCATCGCCTCTTCGGCCATTCTTTTTTGATCCCTGAGGCCGCCGACATGCTCGATAACCGAGTTGGAAAAGGTGATATCAAACTCGTTGTCCTCAAACTGAGGCATGGATCTGCCATCGCCCGGCGAATAACAGGAGTTGGGAAGTTCAGAGATTGTTGAAGCCGGCCATTTGTTTAAAAAAGTGATGTGGCACTCGGGCATTTCGCTCAAGTCCATTGCCGTCCAAAAGTGATGCACTCCACCAATATCGAGAATTTTTACCGGTGGCTTGTAGGATTTGACCAACTCAAGTAGCATCGATATTCTTGCTCGACGATACCTGTTTGCAAGCGTACCAGACTTGTGCCCGTTCAACATATTGCGAAGCATGTAGCCAGATCCGCCTTTCGAATTAGTTTTAAAAACAAGTGGAGCAGAATAACACGGTTTGTGAGGCGAAAACCAATCGCCAAACAAGGCGGCTCAGCGCACCGAATAGGGCCTCTAGCACATGCGTTATAGGTCGCTCATCTAAGTGGTAATGATGTATATTGAGTGGCTTTTTCGTCGAGACCACGGAGTACTTCAGGGTATAGAAATCAATCATTGATTTCCAGCCAAGCCTCGCCTGGAACCAAGCCTCAATTTCACATTAAATATCTGTTAGTGAATGGACAAATAAAATGCCAAATAGAAAACTGTTTTCCATGCCCGCTCTAGGAGCAATCGCGATCTCCCTTTTATTAACTGGCTGTCAAAGTGATGCTGACACCAATAATACCGATGCCATTGCGGGTTACTCGAGCCAGCAAAAATGGGCCACGGGTGCCTTGCCACAGCCCGTATTAAACGCGGGAGACGAACGGGAAGAAGGAATGTGGAATGACCCCTCCGTGATAAAGGTGGGCGATGAATATGTCATGTACTTATCGACCAGTGTCGATGAGCCTTTTGTACCCCCGATCCTGCCCTTTCGTGCCGTATCAAAAAATGGGATCGACTGGACATTAAGTCCGAATAGGCCGCTGCTATCAGCAGAAGAAACGCCCTTTGAAAACAATGAAACACCCAATGTGATTCGGTACAAGGGGCAGTACCATATGTACTACACCGGTGTATACCCAGCAGGAGACATACCAGCCATGGCTATTGGCCATGCTGTTTCCGAGGATGGTATTACCTGGGTGAACGATAACCAAGCAGTATTAGAGGCAACGGGGGACCACCGCGAATGGAATGGCTACCTAGTAGCCGAACCGGGTGCTGTAGTTTTCAACGATACAATTTACCTGTACTACACGGCTATGGGCTCACGCCCCGGGAACAATCCACCTCAGTTACAATCTATCGGACTTGTAACCTCAACGGACGGAAGAACTTTCGGCGTTCAGCAGAAAGTACTGGCTCAATCGGCTACTTATCCCCCGGAAAAAGGCTTTGTTGGCTACTCCACTCCTGCCGCGCTGGTACACGATGAAAAAATCCATCTCGTTTACGATATTGCAGCATACGGTGAACACAACGAACCACAATGGGCCCAGTTAGCAATTCACCATGCTATGTCAAGCGATGGAATTAACTTTGAAGAGGACGAGCTTCCCATGCTTACTCGCAACGACTTTTCGTGGACTAGCGGCGAGATTATTGGCCCGACCATGCTGATTGATGACGACACAGTCAAACTGTGGTTTCATGGACACGTGAGCTATGCCGAGTTAGCACCCTTTATACTAAGAGGTATGAAAGGTCCCGAATACGGAATTGGCTACGCCGAGATTCAACTGGAAGAGTTTTTAAAAAACTAAGCGGATTTGATCACTAAACATTCGCATCTAGCGATTTAACACTAGTAGCTGACGAGGAAGTCATAAGGACATGAAAATAATAATTCTTTGCGGTGGTAAGGGGATCAGGGCTTTTCCCTTCACAGAGTACTTGCCTAAACCCATGCTTCCAGTTGGTGGCTCGCCCATTATCGTTCAGGTAGTGAAAAACTTTATCGCTCAGGGTTATTGCGATTTCATCCTGGCGGCCGGATATCGACAGGACGTGCTGGTGGATTATTTCGACGGCAAAAACTTGGGCGCCAACATAGAAATACTTGATACCGGGGAAGAAACCGACACTGGCGGCCGTGTGCTTGCCTGCAAGGAGCACTTAGGCGAGCAATTTATTGTCACCTACGCAGACGGTTTGTGCGATGTACCCATCAAGAAACTGGTAGAGCGCCACAATAAAAATGACGGCTTGGCAACCATCACTTCGGTTCCACTGTACAGTCAATACGGCGTTATCGATATTGACGAAACAAATAGAATTACCCAACTTCGTGAAAAACCCGTTATTGACGAGCACTGGATCAACGCGGGGTTTATTGTCTTCGATAAGGAAGTATTTGATCATTGGGAAGGCACTAATATGGAACAGCACGTATTCCCCAGTCTGGTAGCCAAAGGGCTGGTCCACGCCTATCCGCACCGCGGCTTTTTCAAATCCCTGGACAGCTATAAAGACCAGATCGAATTTAGCGAACTGGCATCGATCACTCCTCCTCCATGGCGAGTGAGGGAGGATTAACATGAGCTTTTGGCATAACAGAAACGTTTTTATCACCGGCTGTACGGGGTTTTTGGGCTACTGGCTTACCGATGCCATGGTAAAACAAGGCGCCAACGTGGTTGGCCTGGTGCGCGACCGGGTACCGCACTCATCTTTCTTCAGCAATGGGCTCGACAAGCACGTTACCTTGATCAACGGCCAACTCGAAGACTACGATGTCATTGAGCGAACAATTAACGAATACCATATCGACACTGTCTTTCACTTGGGAGCTCAGGCAATTGTTGGTGTAGCAAATCGCAATCCCATGGCCACTTTTGAAGCTAATATTAAAGGCACCTGGGTATTGCTCGAGGCCTGCAGACGCAATTCACTAGTCACACGAGTAGTCATCGCGTCAAGTGACAAAGCCTACGGCCAACACGAAACGCTACCGTACAACGAAGATTTTGCGCTACAGGGAAACCATCCCTACGACGTCTCCAAAAGTTGTGCCGACTTAATTGCTAGCACCTATCACAATACCTATAGTACGCCAGTTTGTATTACTCGCTGCGGCAACTTATTCGGCCCTGGCGATTTAAACTACGACCGCATCGTCCCGGGAACCATGCGAGATATTGTCAACAATAGGCGCCCCATTATTCGCAGCGACGGCTCACCAAAACGCGACTATGTATTTGTCAAAGATATCGCCGATGCTTACAGGGTATTGGCCGAGCACATGGATAACGATTCGATACACGGCACAGCGTTCAACATAGGTACTGGAGAGCCACTGTCAGTTCTGGAATTAACACGGCTGATACTCAAATCGGCCAAGCGCGAAGATCTTCAACCCGATGTCCAAAACACCGCCCAGGGAGAAATATTACACCAGTACTTGTCGTCGGACCGGGCTAAAGAGATCCTGGCTTGGACGCCAGGCGCCAGCGTAGAGGAACGGCTGGCCGAGACTTTTGAATGGTATCGCTCGGTGAACGAAAGCTAAGCAATGGCGAGCGTTTTCATTGGCATACCCACTATCAATCGTCCGGACTTTGTTCAGGACGCGATTCGCAGTGTCCTCGCTCAAAGCTACACTGACGTTGAAGTAGTAGTTAGCGATAACTGTTCGGACCCCGGGGTTACGGAGTCCATATCAAGCTTTATTTCCGAACTCGACGATCCACGTATCCGCTTTCACCAGCAGCCTGAAAATATAGGTGAATACGGTCAGGGGCGCTATTTCTTTGCCGCCGCGGCCCAAAGCCAATATTTCATGATCCTTCACGATGATGATATGCTCGGCGAAAATTATGTGGAAAAAGCCGTCAAATGTCTGGGTGAATCATCCAATTGTGCCTTCTTCGTCTCTGACGCGATTATCATTGATGAGCACGGTGAGAAATCCGCACAAGTACAACGGAAATTCCTGGCTGATCACGGGCGCGACAATGAGCTACAGGGTGAAATTTCAGTATTGGATACCCACCTAGCTTGTGGCTTCACATTAATATCAGGTACCCTATTCCGTACTGAAAGCCTACTCGCCTCAGGCTTTGTAGACCTTAACGGTGTAGGCAACTACCCTTTTGAAACCGATATTTTCTTGCGCCTGGGCGATATCGGAGCTAAAGCTTGGTACCAAAAAGAGCAATTGTTGACATTTCGCTTTCACTCCGGCTCCATGAGGCATTATATAAAACTGCTGGATAATGAGAAAACCGTGAACGCGATGATTTACCTGTTTGAAAACCGCCAATACACGGGCTATGCCGAACGACGACGAAAAATGGCACTGGGCCAATTATTTCGTGCAAAAGCGCTAATAAAGGTGCGCCACGGGCACTTTAATGAATGCAGAAGGTTTATCTTGAAATGCTTTAGTTGCAATATATTCTCCGTAAGACTGTGGCTTATTGCTCCATTCGCGCTATTTGCACCGAGAGTGCTGAGCTGGGTTTTGCCCACATTACCGGTGACCCGGGAAGCCCCCTTACTGAGGCATAAAGACTAAATTGAAAGACAAAGATAAAAACCCTTCGCTGCTGTTTATTGCGACAACATTGCTAACACTGGTTATTACGGCCTGCTCCTCACAAGACGCGTACCAATTGCCAGCTGAGCCCGAGGTCATTGCATCGTTAGAACGCTATTCGCGGGAGTATGTCCTGGTACCAGGAGATCAGTTGGAAGTCGCCGTTTACCGCAATAGTGATGTTTCACGCGTAGTGACAATTCGAGCAGATGGTTTTGTATCACTGCCACTTCTCGATGATGTTAAAGCAGCGGAACTCTCAATTAGCGAGCTCGATGCTACAATAACCGGAAGGTTGAGCGGCCGACTCGTGGACCCGGAGGTCACTATCATACTGGTCAACCCCATAGAGCCGATGGTATATGTATATGGAGATGTGCGCGGAGTCACGGCAGTACCTCTACGGCAGGCTAAAACGCTGGCCCAGGCTATTGCTTTTGCAGGCGGGATAACGCGTGATGGAGCGAAAGGAGAAATTGCCCTAGTCCGTCTTGATGACGACGGTTTTCTACGAATGCATTTTATGGACGGGGAGACTGATGGTCCGATTGGACCTTATTTGCAGTTTCAAAACACCGCCCTCAGAGCAGATGACCTAATTGTTGTTCCAGAAAATATGCGCTCGCAGGTAGGCCGCTTCCTGACAGATTTTATTGTTGAACCACTATCCGCTGTAAACTTAATTCTGTCACCCTATTTACAATTCGAACTACTTGCGGACCTTAATAACCGATGAACAACCAAATTATTGAGGCAATCCCCCATCACCCTGAAGCGGACTCCTTTGATTTTCAAAAATCACTTGAGAGGTTGAAGCAGGCGCTGTTCTGCCACAAATTACTCATTGCCGGAACGACAGTACTCACCATAATTATGGTCATAATGTACATGTCAGCATTTCCTGCTAGTTACCAAGCTGAGGTTGTATTTTTTGCTGAATCTCCCACAGATGGACCTCGCGAAGAATTTTACCGGAACTGGAATGTGTTCAGAAGCAACGCGCTGGCCGATGAAGGAATAATGATGACCTCAAGTGTGATCGTTTCTCAAGTCGTAGACGATATGGAATTGGGTTATGACGACGTCTATCACAGCTTCATGGGCCATGTGGGCTACCTCTGGGTGGAATCAACCATTGGCAAAGCGTACAGGAAAGTTAAATTCTCGCTTTTCCCCACGAACCAAGAGTACAGCTTAACTCCAGAAGAATTCGAGCGTGGTAAGACGATAATTAGTTTTAAAGACGGGATCATTTTACAGCCAGTACCCGATGCCAATGTGGCTGCGCTGATCGCTCGTGGGCCCTCCCCCCGAATTGCCGATATTGTCAACAGGATGGCAGATATATACATAACGGAGCGCCAGAATAGACTGATAGAGGAAGCGGAAGCGGCCTACCTGGCGCTGGAACAGGAAGTCGATAAAGCTCAAGATAGGCTGGAAGATGTAGAGGGCCGACTAGAAACACACTATGAAGAAAACAGCATGCTACTCGGCTATGAAAAAGAAAAACTGCAAATGAACTCGTGGATGGAATTGCAGGGGGGTATCGTAGAGACTGAGGCACAACTGGCTTACATCGAGGCAACGTTGAGCGAACTCAATCGCCAACTAGAGCTCGAAGACGAAAATGTGGTGGGCAGCAGGGTGTTAGTAAGCAACTCCGCCCGCATTACCCTGCGAAATCAAATCGTCCAGTTGCAGATCAGCCTTGTACAGACAAAGCTCCGCTACAGTGAAGACTCTCCGGAAGTAGCGGAAATTAATCGTCAAATTGATGCCATTACTGAACTCTGGAACAATGAAGAAGAAGACGAAGTCGCCCAGTCCACCGAAATGGTTAGTGCAATATACCAATCACTGGAAAGCCGTAAAAGCGTACTAATGTCGGAGTTATATGGTGTCCGAGCCAACCTCGCGACAAAAAGACAAGCCGACAGCAACATGGCAGAAACTCTTAGAAGCCTGCCCCGGAAAATTAACGCAACCCAGCAATTAGAGCGCGAGCGTTCAATGCTGTCACTAACATACACCGGTCTCAGCGACAGACTCACGACGGCCGCCATATCCCTAGCAACTATTGCCTCCGCGCCCGCTGCGATGCGGATAGTAGATTATGCCGAATATCCCGAAAGGCCCTATTGGCCCAACAAAAAACTTTTGCTTCTCACTGGACTGATACTTGGGCTTATCATGGGAGTGCTGGCAGCCATAATTGTTGATTTTATCTACGGCCGTGTAAGCCGATATCACCTATCTGCCAACTCATCAAATAATGCCGTCTATGCCGTTGTATCTAGGGATACCAAATTCATGCGCCAGCTCTACGCACTGCCCGAGCAGGTAGAAGGCACGCAAAGAAAATTACTAGGGAAGTTATGATTTTTTCTAAGAAGGAATGCACTTGTCACCTAAGCTAGAGAGGTCTAATCAAGAGACTTCCAATCAACACGCTCTTGAGTCTGCATCCGCTAATGAGGAAGAGCCGTTCACGTCGCGCAAAATTGCCGTGGAACAGGCCTCCAACTGGGCGACTAAAAAGCGCCTGTTTGCAGTAGGCAAACAGGCCTTCGCCTTTATTTCCAAATTAGCACGAGCCATCGTCAATAATATTAAACAGCGATTCAGCAATCCAGTGCTACCCTCTAATGCTTACCGTTATTTAGCACGCCAAATAGTACAGGACTTGATAGAAGTCCAAGGAGGGAAATCTCTTGTTTTCTCTTCGGGTACCGACATGAGGACCAACAGCGAAGTCTTATTGATGTTGAGCCACTTCCTGCAGGACGAACTTAGTAGCAGTGTTTTGATTATCGATGCCACTTTTAAAGCCAATGGACTTACCCAGTTACTGAACTTAGACGAACGCCAGGGGATAATGGACGCACTTTCCATTAAGGACCCTCAGCCCAGTATCGATTCAGTAATCCACCCAATAAAAGAAAATATTTCCTTTATCGCGTCGGGAAACTCCGCCGAGCATCCTGTCCCTTATATATCCGAGAAGCAGGCGAGATCAATCATCGATGAGTTAACCAAAAAATTTGATTACGTGATATTCCAGCAAGATCAAATTCTGATGGATACCCGCTATCTGCCTTTTGCAAAATCCGTAGACCTTGTTCTACTTCACCTGGAAGAGCGAAACACACTAATATCAAACTTTGATGAAATAAAGGAGGTCTTTGCGGATCATCAAATCTACAACACCAGATACCTTCTCTCCGAGCGCTAAGCTTCTCTCATGCTATTAAGTACTACAACACGACAGTCTGCTGCTAGCCTATTCTTGATGGCCGTGGCGGCACTGGGCGCTGCTATCGTAGTGTTAGTTATTTTTCTAGGCGGCTTCAAATTAGTTTTTAGTCTCTTTGCGCTAGGCCTATTTGTCACTATGTTGCTGGCTTGTGGCAATACCCGGCTGTTCTTTTTGTGGGGTTTGATTCTTACTGCACCATTTGAACTCAACGCAAGTTTTATGATTATCCCCCATATTGGTGGAGCAGCATCGATTGCATTTGATGCCGTCGATATTTTTATATTTGGCTTGCTAATCTTTTTGATCCGCGATTTTAGCATTGGCTACAGAACCAATATGCGCTTCCCAAAGGTCCTGTACTGGTGGATCGGTCTAGGCCTACTTGGAGTCATCACTATGCTCATCGGACCAATGAGAGCAGTGGCCGGACTCGAAGTTTTTCGAATGATTAAGCTGGCGTTGTTATTCATCGTTATCGTCAACGAAGTTGTTAGAGTAAAACAAATTGAACAAGTCGTCGCCGCGCTAATGATTGCAGTCGCCCTACAGTCCATAGTCGCATTACTCCAATACACTTTGAACCTAAATCTTGGCGCGCAAATTTTAGGCGAGGTAACAGAAGCGGCAGCAGAATATACTTCTCAGGCGACCTACGGCCTTGATGCCCAGGGATTTACTTACCGGGTCGGCGGACTCATTGGACACCCCAATTTATTGGCCATTTTTTTGGCTATGCTGATGCCCATTGGCATATCAATTTTGTTCTCTGGAATAAAGCCGCTATACAAATTTCTCACCGCCATCACCCTCATGATGGGGATAGTCGCGTTAGTCTTAACCTTGTCCCGCTCAGGATGGATAGCATTTATGCTGGCATTCGTTACTTTGATGGCCGTATCTTTTACGCACCCAAAGCTAAAAAGAAAATACGTATTTGCTCGGTTATCCATCATAGTCACAATTGTTGTATTGGTGGCGGCACTATCGGGTCCTATCTTCAAAAGACTCACCCAAAGCGATGAGGGTGCGGTCAGTTTCCGCTTTGAGTTTATGGAAATCGCCATGCGAATGGCGATGGATAAACCGATACTGGGCCATGGCCTCAATTCCTTTGTCTGGCATATGCATCCCTATTCAATCTGGGAAACTTTAACTGGGGTCCAGGGAAACTTCGAGACCATTGCCGACTGGCCGGTAGTTCATAACATTTACTTGCTGATATGGAGTGAGCAAGGCACCCTCGGGTTGATTCTGTATTTGGGTTTTTATTTCCATTTGATGCGTATTTCATTACGAGGTATCGGCACCTACAAAGATCCTTTTCTCGCCTTAGTCAACTTGGGCTGCTTTGCCGGCCTCATTGCGCTGGCAGTGGATGGCCTAGCCAGTTTTTTTATTCGCAACAGCAATTGCGGCCGTGTCTTCTTTATCATTGCTGCCCTGATAGTCGCAATACAGTGGTGGCATATGGAAAATACAGACTCTCCCAATGTCAAATCAGCTGCCGACCTTGCTAGACCTCCGGGCTAGACCTATGCCCGCATCGGCCCACTCTCACAGAAGTGTGTTCAAAAACATTTTCAGCCTTGTCAGCGGAAGGCTATTTGTTAGCCTGTCCCGGCTGTTGATCTACCTGATTATCATTCGGCTCACCAACGCCGAAATTTTCGGCCAGTACGTTGTCGTGATGAGCATTATCTATATTGGCGAATGGTTAATGGATTTTGGTTTCACCGACATTGCGGTAAGAAATATATCCCAAGACACCAACACCCGATCAAGGGTTTTACACGCGTTCAGTTCCATAAAAATTGTGCAGACACTTGTAGCTTATTGCAGCGCTGTCGGTGCCATCTACCTACTCGGATTCACGCACCTTCTCCCAGCTATCTTCATTGGCGGTGTGGCACTAGCTTTCTTTGGTGCGGCTCAAGTCTATCGCGTTAATTTCAGGCTGGACATGACCATGTACAAGGACATGATTTCGGAATCTAGCGGTGTGCTGATATCGATCATCTTGACACTGATCTTTGCGTTGAACGGAGCCAGCGTGATGGCGCTGGTGGCCTGTCATACGGCGTCAAGAATAATTTACTTCTTGGGAAATTTATATTTTGGTCATGGGGCGCATAAGTTTGCATTCAGTTTCAAAGACACTACAAACATTACCACCTTAGTCTACCACTCAGCGCCGCTGGGCATAGCAGGCATTATGGTTGCCTGCTATGACAGCATCATTCCACTTGTACTATCAAAAATGCTGAGCATGGAAGCGGTCGCAGCCTACTCCGTAGCCATACGGCTGGTATATCCAATTGTGTTAGTCACACAAGCCATCAACAATGTTTTTTATACGCTGCTGAGCAACTCCTGGGCTTCAGACAAAAATCGCTTTGTTGCCACTCAACAAAATATGGTTGAGATAATCTGCGTTGTGGCCTGCGGTTTTTTCTGCTTGGTCTATAGCGGCTCGGATTTCATCATTTCGATTTTTGGCGAAAGTATGGCTGAATCGGCCGCGATACTGCGAGCCTTGTCCTGGGGCATACTGGCCAGATCCATGACGATTGCCATGTCTTCGCCAATAATTATTTGCGGTGGCCAAAAGAAAACCATGTGGCTCACGTTGATCGTAGTTGTATTTAGCACCCTGCTGGTTATCTACATGATACCGCGGTACGGAATTTTCGGTGCTGTCGGCTCCTATTTGTTTGTGGAAATTGTCATAACTACTATCCCGGTTATTTTTGTCAGTTTATACATGGCCGACTACAGATTGCAGTGGCTGCCAATAATTAAAATATACGCCTCTGTCGGCATTGCAGTCGCCCTTGTTTCATTGTTGACTACCAATGGAACTCTACTAAGCGCCCTGCTTAGTGGCCTGATTTATATTGCACTTATCTATCTCACCGGGGCAGTATCCAAAGAGAAAATAGCGTCCATTATCTCAATCATCAGAAATCGCTCAGTAACTGCCACACCTCAGCCAATAGAATAAAATCGTACTGCCAACTTAACGGTCATTAGCGATAATCACCCATTGACTAAATCAAGCATGTACAAACGATACAGGTTCCATGAAAATTTTATTCAATAAGTAGTTTGGCTTTCAATATTGGCTAGTCAATCCTCAGGAAGCCCGTGCCCTGCTCGAAACCAGGCAAAGTGGACCTCGATAGTAGTGACCTCCACTCCAGCACTGATGGCTCTTGCTTCGCGCGAGTCTTGATTGCTGCACAATCGATCGAACTGGAGAGTTCAAATCTCCCTTCCTTGCCCTGAAGGGAGGGTAACTCTTGCTGGTTTGGAGCAACTGGATGGGGAGGTGAAGGCTGGTGGTCAATATTAGCAGATCTCTCCCTTTGTTCGAGTTACGGGAATCCCGATAGGGAGAGATAGATACTAATCAGCTTAGGCTGATTAGCAGCATTACGAGGCGTAGCTCGTTCTTTCACTTCTGGAGGTCGAAAATATCAACTGAACTCCGATAGCTCGCTGCGCAATCGATCGA
>NVUL01000050.1 GCA_002401885.1 SAR86 cluster bacterium | reverse complement strand
TAGGCGGCATTGCAATCGCCATTGGGGCGATGGTAGATGGCGCTATCGTGATGATAGAAAATGTGCACAAGCATCTCGAGAAAGACCAATCAGTGAATGGAAAAGAACGCTGGCAATTGATCTTGAAGGCTTCGTCCCAGGTGGGGCCGCCGCTATTTTTCTCTCTGCTTATTATCACTCTCAGCTTTCTGCCGGTATTCACGCTCGAGGCACAGGAAGGCAGGATGTTTGCACCGCTAGCCTTTACCAAGACTTGGGCTATGGCAGCGGCAGCACTGCTTTCAATTACCTTGATCCCTGTGCTGATGGGATTTCTGATTCGCGGGCGCATAGTTGCCGAGCAACGCAATCCGCTCAACCGCGTACTCACCTGGTGTTACCGACCGGTGATTCGAGTAGCCACTAAACTGCCCTGGTTGGTGATCTCATTTTCTGTGGTGCTGATGGCTTCCGCAATATGGCCACTGTCGCAACTCGGTTCGGAGTTCATGCCACCGCTAGATGAGGGTGACTGGATGTATATGCCGACTATGCGCCCGGGATTGCCAGTGGGGGAAGCCTCACAACTGCTACAGCAGACTGATCGCCTCATCAAAACCATACCGGAAGTGGAGAGTGTATTCGGCAAGATCGGTCGTGCCGAGACTGCCACAGACCCGGCCCCGCTCACCATGATCGAGACGCTGATTCGTTTCAAGCCAGAATCTGAATGGCGCGAGGGCATGACGATTGAATCGATTCGCAACGAAATTCAACAAACTGTGCAACTACCCGGCGTGACCAATGTATGGGTTATGCCTATAAAGACACGAATCGACATGTTGGCCACCGGCATCAAGACTCCGGTTGGTATTAAAATCGGTGGACCGGATCTATCCGTGGTGCAAGCACTGGGAAGAGAACTGGAATCCTTGCTCAGCGATTTCCCTGGCACGGCCAGTGTGTATGCCGAACGCGTAGTTGGCGGTCGCTATGTCGTAGTAGATATAGACCGACTCAAATCGGCGCGGCTGGGACTCAATATCGACGATGTGCAAGCCGTCGTGTCATCCGCAATCGGCGGAATGAATGTGTCAGAGACCATCGAAGGGCTGCAACGATTTCCGATCAATCTGCGTTACCCTTCTCGAGTGCGCGACTCGCTGGAAAACATCCGCGACTTGCCAGTGATAACAGCACAAGGTGCGCGCATTCCACTCAGTGATATTGCGTCCATCCGCGTCGAGGATGGCCCCCCGATGATCAAGAGTGAGAACGCCAGACCCACTGGCTGGGTATATGTGGATCTCGCTGACATTGATGTGGGCACCTATGTCGCCTCGGCACAGACTTATCTACGAGACAAGCTGGAGCTGCCGGCAGGATACACAATTGCGTGGTCTGGTCAGTACGAGTATATGGAGCGTGCTATCGAACGATTAAAGATCGTCGTGCCATTTACATTACTGATTATCACCTTTTTGCTTTATCTGTCTTTCAATCGCGTGGGTGAAGTGCTGATAGTGCTGGCTACCCTGCCAATGTCTATTGCAGGCAGCAGTTGGTTGCTGTGGTACCTGGACTTTAATCTCTCGGTTGCGGTAGCGGTCGGCCTAATCGCATTGGCCGGAGTGGCGGTAGAAATCGGCGTCATCATGCTGGTGTATTTGAATCAGTATCGGGATGCCTACATTGAACAGGCTCGAACTGGCGCCGGTATAACGCGGGAAGGATTGCGTGCAGCCATTCGTGAAGGGGCTTTGCAGCGACTGCGCCCAATTGTCATGACCATGGCCGCTATTACCGCTGGCTTATTACCCATTATGTATGGCCATGGACCTGGGTCTGAGGTCATGCAGCGTATTGCCGCACCCATGATTGGGGGCATGATTAGCACGTTATTTTTAACTTTGCTGGTAATTCCAGCGGCCTATTTGAATTGGCAGCAGCTACTCTTGCGAGATGAGATGCAAATTAACTGAAGGAGTTAAGCTCACCAACTACGTTGATCTACCTATCACAGCGACATGTATTCAAAGCTGTAAATAATTCGGGCCAAAGTGAAAAACCAGTGGTCAGAATCGAGGTTCCAATGACCGCTCTTTAGTCACTTTTGTGATGGGCTTAAGCACAATTATGGCAGGGAAAACTTGGAGTGAGATGTCCCATCGTCAATTCAGGCAGACATCTTGCGTGACTAGTTCCGGTGTTAGGTACTACTGGGTACAGAACCAATATTTACTTAGGGGCCTCTAATTAAGAAAGCGATTGGCTCCTTAGTCTCAAGGCATTTGTAACCACAGACACCGAACTAAGGCTCATGGCTAGTGCCGCGATCATTGGAGATAGCAGTATTCCGAACAATGGAAACAGCACGCCTGCCGCAATGGGCACACCGATGCTGTTATACAGCAGTGCAAACATCAAATTTTGACGCATGTTGCTCACTGTCTGTTCCGACACTATGCGCGCTTGAGCAATTCCCCTGAGGTCACCTTTAACCAGCGTGATCTGTGCACTGCTCATTGCCACATCGGTTCCTGTGCCCATTGCAATACCAACATCCGCTTGCGCTAACGCTGGCGCGTCATTGATCCCGTCACCCGCCATCGCCACTTTGGCCCCACTTTTCTGTAGGGCTTCAATCAAACGCATTTTGGCTTCGGGAGTTACTTCACTGTGTACTTCATCGATGCCGAGTTGGTCTGCCACCGCTCTTGCCGTCACCTCACCGTCTCCGGTAGCCATCACCAGCTTCAACCCGCGGCGGTGAAGTTCCTCGATAGCCTCCTGACTGCTTTCCTTGATTGGGTCAGCTACCGCTAGCAGCCCTGCTACGTTACCGTCTATCGCCAGATACATGACGCTAGCGCCATCCTTTCGCATGTTGTCAGCGTCATCAGACACTGCGCTGGTTTCTATGCCGTTTTGATTTATAAAAGCTGTATTACCCAACAATAATTTACTGTTGTCGATACGGCCAGACACACCAATTCCGCTAGCAGAATCGAAATCGTCCACTGTCTTCTGGGTCAAGTTCCTGCCACGCGCGGCGGCAACAATAGCTCGAGCCAGGGGATGCTCACTACCCTGATCGAGACTGGCGGCCAGTTCCAAAATTTGATCTTGCTTGAAGTCGCCATAAGCTCTCGCCTCGCGAAACACCGGCTTGCCTTCTGTCAGTGTGCCGGTCTTGTCTACGACCACGGTATCAATTTGACGCAGCGCCTCGATTGCCGCGGCGTCCTTGAAAAGTATGCCCCGGCTCGCTGCTTTACCTGTAGCAACCATAATAGACATGGGCGTCGCCAAACCTAGGGCACAGGGGCAGGCAATGATCAGCACCGCAACGGCGTTAATCAACCCGTATACCCAGGCTGGCTCAGGCCCGATAAGGCCCCAAATAAAAAATGTTATGATTGCGATAGCGACCACGGTCACCACAAAATAGCCAGCGACCACATCCGCTAATTTTTGCATTGGCGCTCTCGAACGTTGAGCCTGTGCCACCATGTGCACAATCTGCGATAGCGTGGTGTCCTCACCTACCAATTCAGAACGTATCACGAGACTGCCGCTGGTATTCTGGGTCGCACCAATAACCTTGTCAGCTTTCTGCTTGGTTACTGGTAAAGGCTCCCCGGTGAGCATTGACTCGTCTACAGCACTACGCCCTTCCAAAACGATCCCGTCAACGGGGATTTTTTCTCCCGGAGTCACTCGCAATCTATCACCGACCTTGATCTCGTCTATTGGCACCTCTTCTTCGCTGCCATCCTCGTTTATACGACGTGCATTCTTAGGGGCGAGATTGAGTAGTGCCTTGATCGCGGCGCTGGTCTGCGCACGGGCGCGAAGTTCCATCAACTGTCCAAGTAAGGTGAGGGAAATGATGACTGCAGAGGCTTCAAAATAGACACTTACACTTCCGCCCACGACAAAGGATGCCGGAAAAACCTGCGGAGCTAACGTCGCAACAATACTGTATATATACGCTAGCGAAGTTCCGAGACCAATTAGAGTCCACATATTGGGACTGCGATTGATTATCGACTGAACTCCCCGAACGAGGAACGGGAAGCCAGCCCAGAGTACTACGGGAGTCGCCAGAACCAGCTCTACCCAGTTCTGCCAACCATCAGGCAGCCAATCACGACCGTGACCAAACATCGCCAGAACAAAGACAATCGCAGATAGCGGTAGTGTCCACCAGAAGCGCCGCCTAAAATCGATCAGCTCAGGGTTTTCCTCTTCTTCGAGGCTAGGTGCCTCTGGCTCCAATGCCATACCACATTTTGGACAGATACCAGGCCCGCGCTGGCGGATCTCAGGATGCATGGGGCAGGTATTCCAAGCCCTTGGATCGGCTTCAATATCGATTTCCTCATTCCCTAGATACTTCTCAGGATTTCCTGCAAATTTTTCCTGACAACCGGCACTGCAGAAATAGAAACTGCACTCACTGTGGTTGTACCGATACGGTGAATCCTCATCTACCGACATGCCACAAACAGGGTCTAGTAATTTGTCATTTGTCATCTCAAGATTCTGAATTTCAGTGGCTGCTTGCCTTTCTTGATTCTTTTCCATGACTCAGTCACCTATTAATTTTAATGAATTAGTGCTCACTCTCTGGACCGATAGCCGTTGTCAGCGTCGCAGTCACAACCAGAACAAGAACTGCCACAGCAGTTTCCATACAAATTGATTGCCGCAACCGATTCACTCCGTCGTCGTGTGCGAGACGTGGAACCAGTTTTAGTTTATGTCTCGCCGCGATTAGTAGGAGCAACGAAACACCGAATAATTTCAGCAGCAATAGCCTCCCGTAACTCGTGAAAAACAAATCGCTAAACGAATTCAACAACTGCCATGCAAGCCAGAGACCGGAAGCGGTCAAACCTACTACTACATAGACTGCTATTTGTCCGTAAGCCGTCATGATTTTCTGCAATGAGCTGACATTCTCACTACGACAGATCAACCACAATGGCCACAGTGAACCAATCCAGCCGAGCACTGTTGCGACATGAATACCAAGTACCACGCGTGCCACCAGGTCAAGCGTGGACACGTGGCCGGTCAGCGTCACACTTCGCGCAAAAAACAAACCAACAAGCGCCAACAGACACGCCATAACCACCAGGTTTGCCGCTGTACGCAGTTGCTGCTTGCTGTCTCGCACAATAATTAGAACAAGTATCAAACCGAGAAACAGTCCCATAGCTCTGACCATACTGGCCGAACCCAAACTGCTGTCAGCAAGCATCCGAACCATCGACGAGTCCAGCATTCCAAGAATACCCACGTCGTTAATCGAACCAACCTGCGCGAGAAAAAAACTAGCTGAACCAAATAGCCCCAACAATGCACCGCTTGCGATGTAGTAGACGATGCTGCGAGTGCTGCCAAAACTTGTGCGACACAGCAACAGGTAGGCTAGTGCGCCGCCAAACACAGCAGCAATTCCGGCAAGATATAAAACCTTGCTAGCGACGCTAAATAGGGTCCATCCCATTCAAATAGTCCTCTGCACCGTATAAGTCTTAATGAGCCGCATGACTATGAGCAGCAGAAGTATCCGCGTGGCTTTGATGGTCAGCGCTCTCTAAATGCTCGGCGTGGTGCTCCGTTACACCCACACTAAAGACAAGCACTCCTTCTACGGGATGGCCGTCGGCACCCATGACTACCCACTTGGCTCGATAATGTCCATTCGTCAATGCAGGCAGGGGCACCGCATATTGATTCGCAGAAGTGGTGTTCGGATCGAAACCAATGTCGATTTTTTGTTCCTGGCTGTCGAGAACAGCGAAGACCTCTGCGCGAAGTAAGCGAACCGATTCGGTAAATCGAAGCGACAGCGCCTGCGGTGTATTTTCCAGTTCAGCACCGTCGGCTGGAATGGATTCTGACAAAGCTGTATGCGCGGAAACAGCGCCGCTTAATAGAGCTAACAGAAATAGGGCAGATTGTAGATATTTCATAATGTATTCCTCGTGATTTCTGAAAATTAATTGTTAGAACCAATACCGCAAACCAAGCACCCAATGAGTCTCTGTTCTATCTGAGCCGAATGGCATCAGGTCTGCGGTCTCACCAAATCTTTTAACGCGTTCGACTCCCACGTAGGGTGCGAATTGCCTGTCAAATTCATAACGCAGGCGAGCACCGGCCTTAATAGTGGATAGACCTGATCCACGACCTAGATCCACCTCCGTTTTGCCAAAAGCACTTATATCTATGCGGGGTTGAAGCACCAGACGCTGAGTAAGCAGGAGTTCGTACTCGGCCTCAAAATCAAAAGCAGAGCGTCCGTTGCTACCAAGATGCAGGGTTGCGTCAACTTCAAACCAGTAAGGTGCAAGGCCCTTAAATCCAATTGCTGCCCAGTCTCTATCCGCGTTTTCTCCGAATGATCGATGCAATCCTACGCGTAGGTCCCAGAATGAGGAGACTGCTTGCGAGTAAAGTAGATCCACCTCTCCTTCTTCTACCTCACCATCTACGGTCTCGATTTGGGCTTGCACTACTATCTGTCGGTAACTATTGCCAAACCAGGCATAGCCTTCCAGTTCTGCGCCCTCACCATTTTTGTGATCGACAAACTCGAATCGATCCATCCACAGACCAGCGAAAATAGTCTCATCTGCTAACCGAACCCCGCGCTGTGATGGAAGCGTATATGGCCCGGATGCACGTTCATAACCACCAGAATAGGCATGGGGATCACGCAGTGTTTCAGTCTCCATCTCGGCCATATCAGAATGAGACATCGCGTCATGATCCATTGCAGCCTGCACAGGTTCGTGAGTTGTTTCTGCTACCGGATGTGCGTGAATATTTTCTGAATCCGCTGAAAACTGTGTCTCTCCATGCTGATCAATGGAGCGCTCTAGCTGATCGCCTACTGCATGATGCTGTTGGTGGTCACTATCTTGAGCAGCCACTTCTTCGGACAGCGTGAGCAGGAATGGAGCAACAATACAGATTAAGAATATGACTCTGTTCATACAACCACCACTTCGCGAAACATTCCCGCGTCCATATGCAATAACAGGTGGCAGTGCCAGGCCCAGCGCCCCAAAGCATCTGCAGTGACGCTGAAACTTACGCGCTGCGCCGGTTGAACTGGCAAGGTGTGTCGGCGGGCCAGAAAATTACCATTTTCATCCTCAAGGTCGCTCCACATGCCATGCAGATGCATGGGATGGGTCATCATTGTGTCGTTGTGCAGATGAACCCGCAGGCGTTCGCCGTGACGAAAATGGATGGGCGTAGATTGGCCGTACTCTAATCCATCTATTGACCAACTATAGCGCTCCATATTGCCGGTCAGATGCAGCTCAATCTCTCGTTCGGGTTCGCGATCGTCAAATGGACCGCCTATCGATCTCAAGTCAGCGAGAGTAAGCACACGGTGACTAGCCTCACGTAGACCCACTCCCGGGTCATCAAGGTTGGTGCGCGGGAAATCCACTCGCATGTCAGTACTGGGACCAAACTCTGAAGTGGCATGTCTGCCCCTAACAGGATCGAGCATGGCCATTTGCATGTTACCTTGATCTCCATCGCCATGATTCATGCCAGCCATATCGTGCCCGCTACCGGACATATTGCCCATCATGTCCGCCATCGATAGCCATTGTACTTCTCTACGTTCAGGCACGGGGGCCGACAGGCCATGTCTCGTAGAAAGAGTGGCGCGAGCATGACCAGTTCGGTCCATCGTTTCTGCGAAGAATGTATAGGCATCTTCAGAAGGCGTGACAACAACATCATAGGTCTCTCCCGCGCCCAGTCGAAACTCATCTACCGTAACCGGTTCCACATCCATGCCATCGACTTGCACTACTGTCATCGGTAAATCCGGAATGCGCACGTCAAAAAAGGTGTTACCAGCAGCATTGATAATACGCAGGCGCACACGCTGGCCTTTTTCGAATAGACGAGTGTCATTTCCAGCAGGCGTAACACCATTTACCAGATAAGTCAGCGTTTCGGCGGAAAGGTCAGCTAAGTCAGTAGGTTTCATTCGCATGACATTGAACATGTCTCGCTTGCTCATCGCCGCACCCAGCCCTTGCTCGGTGATATCACGAATCAGTCCAGGCAGAGTCGGCTGATTAAAATTGTATAGATGCCCCATAGTTTTCAGTTTCTGAAACACGTACATCGGATCTTCATCGGTCCATTCCGACAACATGATCACGTGGTCCCGATCTGACTCAATCCGCTCTCCGGAAGCCGGCTCGATAATGATAGCTCCATACAAGCCAGTCATTTCCTGAAATGCTGAATGGGAGTGATACCAGTAGGTTCCGCTCTGCTGCACTTTGAAGCGGTATTGAAAAGTCTCGCCGGGTGCAATTCCCGGAAAACTAATACCTGGAACACCGTCCATTTGAAAAGGCAGGATCATGCCATGCCAATGAATTGAAGTTCGTTGAGTCAGATGATTGCTTACATTGATCGTGACTTCATCCCCCTCTTTCCAGCGCAGGGTCGGCCCTGGAATCGAACCGTTGATTGCGGTCGCTCTCTTCGCACTGCCGGTAAAGTTGACCATTGTTTCGTCAATTACCAAATTAAATGTCTTGCCTCGAAGTTCTTCTGGGCTGTGAGTTTGACTCGTCTCGGGACCACCATAGACGTGCTGGCTACCCACGAGTCCGGTACTCAATATACCGCCGCCCACCAGACCCTGGACGAACTGGCGTCGCGACTTGAACAAAGGTGAGGAAGTCACATGAGATTGATTAAGGGAAGGTTGCTTAGCCTTCATATATTGCTCCTACTTATTTCGTTTGCGCGCTATTGCGCGAATTCAATTTACGACTTAAATGAGAAAGGGAAGATCAGGGGCGGTAAATCTGACCAAATTCGTACGGCCTAACAGCCAGGCGCGACAACTTGGTTACGATTCTTGTGAAATACTAGGAAGAAATGCCCGCTAATCCGCTAGGCGCGAATTGGAGGCCGAAAGAGCAGATACGCGCGATTTGAAGTGTCGCCTGCAAGGGTTTTATGGAACTCACGATCAAGTTCAAAGATGTCATTTGAGGAAGAAAGAATTGCTGTGCTCGAACAATGATTGCTGCAATTCATGCAGTAGTCATCGCAGTCGTCAGAGCCATGATCATGGGCATCCATCATTAATTGCTTCTGCCCAGAACTCATCATAGATTCGTGGTCATGGCCCGCCATGTCCATCTGAGCCATTGGCATCTCGCCAGTATCACCTACTGTGGGCGATTGGGTCATCCACGCTGCCGCCCCCGCGTTTAATGGCGCGAGTACAATAAGGACTAGTGCTGTGATGATGTATCGTTTAATCATTGGATCGAGATGCACACACTTCAGATAACTGTCAGAAAGGCATTTAATAGCTTTGACCCACTCTAAAGTCAAGCAAAGAACCCACTGCGCCTATATATAGACCCGCAAGACAGTAAAAACTAACCGGACTGGCACGAAATGGGTGAGATTCTATGGCATTCTTTTCCTTTGCTCTTTTAGCTCATTGAACTAAATTGGCAATCGGTCACACAGTCTACTAACAACCCCCGTTTTGGTGGTGCGATTAACTCGCGCATCCTTGCGCTCGGGTTATGCCCAGCCTTCGACTGTGCTAATTTCCCTGGACAAATTGGCCCGCCCCCAGCACCATTTATTGATCCTCACCTATGTCAATGTTTCCTCAGTTCTTGTTCCCAGCGATCTATTCCAGAGATAAAGCTTGCAGGACAGTGATGTTCTTTAGATTCCAAAGTCGAAAATTTTCCCAGCAATTCAGGTATAGCTCTCATTTCACAACCTGGCGTTGAGAATATTGAGGCTAGAACAAATGAACTCCTAAAAAAGCCAAAAACAGGCATACTCAGAGCACGCACAGACTCGTCAGTAGAACCAGCGAATTCCTATGGCTAGCCCGACAACAGTCCCAAAATTGGGACAGTTAATTGTCCCAATTTTAAGAATTTCACTACTGCGGTACCGCTACTCTCGCAGTAACCCTTCTAGTTTCAGCAAGTTACAAACTGGCACGGCGATTGCTCGTTATAGTGTACTGTCGAGCGACCAGCGTAGTTAGATTTGCCATAGCTCGCAAAAATCAGCATCGAAGCTAACTCTGCGAAGTCAACGCGCTCGAAGTTACAGGGAACTTAAAATGTCATTCACTACAGATCTGAATTACACCTGGCGTCTAATTCGAAAGAAGGCTGGCTTCAATGTGCTGTGCGTTGTGGTTATAGCACTAGGTCTCTGCATCTCCGTCGTAGATTACTATTTTATCAGCGCCATCTCCTTTAAGAGCCTGGATTTTCCAAACGGCGATCGAATCGGCCTACTAAAAGTCGCCAGGGCTGGCACAAATGCCATGCCTGTCGATGGCGGTTGGGATGCCTATCGATATCGCCACGTTAAGGAAAATTCCGAAAGCTTCAGTGAAGTGGGAGCGATGGAACTAAATACCGTCGGTGTAGTAAGCGACGGAGAGGCATCGGAAAGAGTCTCCACCACCGCAATCACTCCTAGCTTGTTGCGCATGACCGACGTACTGCCCATATTAGGAAGAAACTTTTTAGACAGCGACGACGTAGTCGGTGCACCCTTGGTTGCCATCATAAGCCATCGGTTATGGGAGAGTTACTACAATGGGCGGACCGATATCGTGGGCTTTGTATCACAGATAAATGGAGAGCCGAGAACCATAGTAGGAGTGTTCCCTCCGGATTATAAATTTCCCTATGCTCACGATCTCTGGCTGCCCCTCCAACTTCCGACTAATGTAGAACCAGAAGCAATTGGCCCACTGTGGTTGGTTGGCTTACTTGCCGATAACAGCGATTTTGAGACTGCGAGTAACGAGGTACGCAGCCTCTTGGGTCCGCTAGCAACTGAATTTCCCAACATATACCGAGACAATCCGGTGGGAGTCACTCCCTACGTACAACTCAACAACAACGGAGTCATGCCTATCGCCTACAGCATGCTTGCTGCGATGGTCATCATTATTCTGCTTTCCTGTGTGAACGTGGGCAACCTGATTTGGGTGGGAACCAATGAGCGCTACCATGAGCTACTCATACAAACCGCAATTGGCGCGACGCGATGGCATTTGATAAAACAAGTTCTATTGGAGTCCTTTCTAGTATGCGCCATGGGAGGGATCGTAGGAATTGCTTTGATCGCCGGTGCCATGAAATTATTCGTCTTCGCTATTGATGCATTTAATCTGATCAATATGCCTTTCTGGATACAGCCTGAACTTACTTTTCAGTTGATCGCCATGGCTCTAAGTATTCTGTTGTTTATCTGGCTCCTGGCAGGAGGCATTCCCGCCTGGAAAATGACTCGGGTTAACAAGGGATTGGTGATGGGCGGAAGCAGTAAGGGAGTGCCATCAGGCGGCAGAAGCCGAGTCAATGACAGCCTGATCGGATTTGAAATGGTAACCTCAATCTTTCTGCTTATTATGTGCGGGGCGTTGGTGTTAGGCATTCAACAAGCCACTCGAACAGATTATGGGGTAAACCCTGATAACTTACTCTCCGCTAGATTTACCTTACCAGCTGCTACATACCCTGACGATTCCAGCAGACTGGAATTCATTGAAACCCTTAGCAGCGAGATACAATCGCTGCCACAGATATCCTCCACAACCTACACGACAGCTATTCCGTCTCGCGCAAATAGTTTTTTGCCCTACCAACTGGAAGGTCAAGAATTTAGCGATGAGCGTGACATACCACGCCAGTTTGTGGCTTCAGTAGCTGACAATTATTTTCAAGAGCTGGGCGTGGAGCTGGTTGAGGGTCGATATTTCGACTCTGGGGACACAGCTGATTCGCAACAAGTCGTCATCATAAATAAATTATTTGCGGACTCTCTGGTAGCTAATTCGTTCGTGGATGACAGTGCAGCACTGCTCGGGAGGCGGTTAAGAATCGACCCGCAGCAAGGCAGTGATTTTTTAACCATCATTGGCGTCACGAGTCACATCATTCAGAGCCAACCTATAGGTGGTCAAGAAACATTTACTACACTCTATCGTCCCTATAGCCAACGGGCTATTGAATCTGTGTATCTGGTGGCTAGAACCTTAGGTGACCCATACCTACCAGTGGAAGGTATGAAGGCTGCCGCGGCCTCAGTAGATCGCAGCATTCCCTTGTATAGCTTCGAGTCATTTCAGGACACGTTTTTCGATGCAATGGTGGGGTTAAACCTGATCGGCTATCTGTTCATCGCCATATCTTCGGTGACTTTGCTGCTGGCAGCGAGCGGTATCTATGCCATCGTTTCCCGCTCGGTACTCCAACGCACTCAAGAGACAGGCATCCGCCGCGCACTAGGCTCGAGCAATGCCCGGGCCATCCGGCGGTTCGTGCGCAAGGGACTGGCGTATCTTGTCGTCGCCGTGGTGCTAGGTGGAACCTTAGCTGCCCTGGCAAGTCAGGCATTCTCCGTCTTATTTCCGCAAATTGTGACCCTGTTACCGGTTGTGTTTCTTACGGTAATCTCGATTTTCAGCTTTGTAATACTTGCATCGTCCTACTTACCTGCCAGAAAAATTGTGGCGATGGAACCTGGCGAGGCTCTACACTATGAATAGAGGGAAAAGAAAAAAGGGGACAGATTTATTTTTTGGGGCCACCTCGTCCACGAGTCTCAATTCTTAGCCCTGTTCTACGCTCGATCTCTTCTACGAAGAGCGTAGAGCCAGTAAGCTAGTTACTTGCTATTGCTGTTTCGATCGTGTCTGTCGAAAAGTAATCCCTAGAGCAAAAGTGTCTCTTCTCTGACTCCAAATCCATTCTTCCTGCAATGTAGATCACGAGCTTTGCAAATAGCGGTTCAGTTAACCTTTGAAGCCGTCGTATGTATTACGAGGATACAATTACAAGGAGTTGGATGTGCATATCTACGTTAAAGACATAATGCAAACTGAAGTGACGACAGTTCCTAGCACCTCCACGGTAGAACAATGTGAAACGGTCATGCTCAACACCCATAGACCCTGTGTTCCTGTTATCGACGAGCAAGGAGATTGTGTCGGCGTACTAAGCCATAGCGATATCTTGCGGGTTCGAAACGCCAGGAAAGATGTCAGCATCACATCTGTACAAGAAATCATGTCACGAAACATTATTTCTGTCGGGCCACGAAGCTCTGTCGATAACACGATGCAATTAATGCTCGACAATGGCATCCACCACATCCTAGTAATCACGGAAAAAAAGGTCTGCGGAATCGTTTCGGTGATAGACATAATACAGATCGATAAAGCGCGAACTTACAATCCGTTCGCAGAGCCCGAGCCTCACGCTACTGCGCATTGACGCGCCGCTGCCGTTACTGCCGCGATGCGCTTTGAAGCCTATTACGAAGAAATTGTAGCCGTGCGCTGAGGTCAATACTGGCGGCTATTTCTTCAGCATAGTCGCGTTCCAGAGATTGCAGTGTACTTATTGCGATTTCGATCTCACCTGCGAGAATACGCCAGTTCACCTGATAGAGACCAACCCGAACATCGGCACGTTGCCGGAATGAGTCCGCCGCTAGGTCAGCCGCTGCAGGAAAATTCTCTGCCGATGCCTGCAGCAATGCCTGATAGAAAATTATATCTGCGTGGTTAAGCTCGAAATAAGGATTCGCTGCGAGTTCATCTAGCACCAGTTGGATTTTATTGACCGGCGCGCTGGGACACCTTCCCTCGAGGATGCCAAACACCAAATTGTTCAAGGAAAATACCGCACCGTTGTCGTGAGGCGCTTCACGCGCCTGCCTTCTTAGAACGTCGTCTTCGGGAGGCTCTACGCTGGGCAAGATGCAGGAGAATTCCAGCCACCGAATAAAGGGTGGAATGCTAAGCTGTTCTGGATCTATGACCGTCATGTGATAGTCGAATGCCAGCTGAAACTGCCCGTCGGCGCTGAGCTTCTCGACTAAATTGGACTGCGCTCCTTTCGAGGCTGGGTGCTGCTCGACTACGGCATAGGCCTGATAGAGCGCGTCGCCCCACAGTGCGGTCTGTCGCACCGTTGTGATCGACATGAAGGCTATTGCGATTGATGCGATTGTTAGGGTGATTTTTCTCTTGTTGCCATCGAGTTGGGGCAGCAGATCGCTCAAATAAACCACGAGTGCGAAAACCAGACCGAGCAGGGGTAGATAATTCCGATGCTCGAAATAGTATTCCAAGGGGAGAAAAGTCGATTCCAGTGCGTGACCGGCAAAGAACCATAAGACGGCGAAGGCGAATAGAGGCCATTTTTCCCGCTTTATCAACGCCGCTACGATCAATCCGAAGACAAATAACATGCTCAAGATAAGCGATAGACCTTGTGCATTCGCAAAGTCGTCATGGAACACGCCGAAGTAGTTGGGCAGTAAAATGGCGATGTTTGCTAGGTAAGTTGTTAGTACTTGGAACTGGGTTAAAACTCGCTCAGCAAAACTAAACGGTTTCAGGTCGTAGCCTTCTAGTGTGCTGGGCATGATAAAGATCAAACCCGCTACGCCAATCAGCACCGTCGCTGCAAGCAATCCCTGACGGAGTCTCAGCAGCAACTTCGGCTGTTCGCTATTTGCAAACAATGTGTACTCAAGAACGAGTACGTAGAGATAGACCAATACACCATTCTCTTTGCTCAACACCGAAAGAAGTGCGACGGGAACTAAACCTAGCAGCACCAGGAAAATACCCCGTGCGTTCTCTCCCCGTACCAGGAATCGCCTTCCTAACAGATAAAATAGGAGAGCGAGAAGACCGAATGTTGCAGAGAGCAACGTCATCCTCTGCACAACATATAACACGCTGGATACCTGGATGGGGTGCGCGAGCCAGATGAAACTGATCACCGCTATCGCAACTAGCGGAATCGACTGAGACCGCCACTGTCGTCCGATCAACACGCAGCAGAGCGCTAGCAGACAACCATTAACAAGATGAATGAGTAGGTTTACGAACTTGAAGTTACGCGGGTCTGGCCAGGACTCGTGCTGAAGCAAGAAGCTAAATATTGAAACAGACCTACCAAAAACCCCGGCGAAGCCAGTAGTTGCTAGGTTGAAAATGTCACTGAGGCTTGGATTCGCCGGAAGTTGGGCAATGACATTGAGGTTTGGCGTATCGTCGAGCAGGAAGGCGCCACTCAATCCACCCCAGTACATTGCCACCACGACAAGTGCCAGAACAACCGTCAGTCCAGTCGCGATGAATACTTGATTTCGAATCGTGGGGCCTCGTGCACTGTGTTCGAATAGACGAGGGAATCATAGCGTATCTGAACGGATTGTGTGGAACGCTATTTGGAGCTCAGAAATCGACAAAGTAATTGTGCTATATAGAGTTCCAGTGGCGCGGCAAACTGCCGCTAGAGATTATGAGATAACCCTCACTAGTTACAAGCTAACAGTTCCGCATGCTATGCGGCATTTTTAACGAATCAGAAGAAACTGAATGCCAAGATCTTCAAACCACTTCTGGCCGGTCTACCCCCTCTTCCTATTCTCGGGGTTTCCTGCCTTGCTCTATCAGATTGTCTGGCAACGCTCCTTGTTTACTCTGTTCGGCACCAACATCGAGTCTATTACGCTGGTAGTTGCAGCATTCATGTTAGGCCTCGGCCTAGGAAGCTTGATTGGGGGCAAACTCTCGACTTTAAGACTATTGCCTCAGTTGCTGTTGTTCGCCCTCCTGGAGCTCTGCATCGGTCTCTTCGGTCTTGTATCGCTGCAACTCTACGATTTGGTTGGTTCTTATGCGATAAATCTAGATTATCTATCGATGACTCTGGTCGCTTTCCTGCTAGTTTTTCTGCCAACGCTTTGCATGGGCGCGACACTACCGATTCTCAGCGCGTTCCTCGTAGCGCGGATGCCGAATGTAGGGTTCTCTCTAGGCACTCTCTACTTCGTAAACACCCTCGGTTCCGCCATCGCTGCATTTTCTGCATCACTCTTTTTACTTGGCATGTACGGCATGCAAGGCACGATCTATGTTGCGTGCCTATTCAACTTCCTTATTGGTGCTGCTGCCCTCCTTTTTCATTTCTGGCAGAAATCGACGGCAAATGAGGTAGTTGATACTGCTACTAAGCAAGACGAATCTCGAGATCTTGCTGAAAATGCAATATCTCTCAGGAAGATATTACTACTCGCTTTTGTTTCGGGATTTATCGCGCTCTCTTACGAAATTTTGTGGATGCGGATATTCTCCTTCGCGAATGCGGGGACCGCATTCATCTTTCCACGTGTTCTCGGCCTGTTCCTTCTAGGCTTGGCGCTCGGTTCTTACGTTGCGGGTCGCGTCTGTGAGAGGCTCAAAGACGACACACTGCAAATAAACCGCCTGCTTAAACTAAGCATGGTTTTCGCCTCCCTGCTCGGGTTCTTCTTAATGCCGCTTGCGGCGTATCTCGCAACCCAAGCGGCATTGCTTTTCGCTGAACTCTATCTACTCGTCGCAGCGCTAGCTCTCGGCATCCCATTCCCTCTGCTCGCTCACATCGGAATCAAGGCGGACAAAATGTCCGGGCAGAAAATTAGCTATATGTACATGTCGAATATTGCGGGCGCGACCATCGGCACCGTACTTACCGGCTTTGTACTCATGGATTATCTCCCTACACAGACAATAGCGATGCTGCTCGCAATAGGAGGCCTTTTGATTGCGGCAACTCTTGTCGATACTGAAAAGGGTCGGAGCAGATCTAGTTCAATTGCTCTGGCCGTTCTCGCGCTAACCTTCCTAGCGAGCAACCCGGCGTTATCCCGCGGTAATTATGAGAAATTTCAGGCGATACGAAATTACGCTGGAATACCTTTCAAGCACATAGTTGAAACAAAGAGTGGCGTAATCACCGTCACGCAGAACGACCGCGTCTATGGCGGCGGTGTTTACGACGGTCTATTCAATACTGATTTGATCACTGACAACAATGGCATCATCAGACCCTACATCCTTAGCGCGTTTCACCCAGAGCCCAAGCGAGTGCTTATGATCGGCTTAGCTACAGGCTCTTGGGCTCAGATTTTGGCTCATCACCCAGCTCTTGAACAGCTAGTTGTGGTGGAGATAAATCCGGGGTACAGCGAGATTGTAGCCACCAATACTGCTGTGAGTAGTCTGCTCACAAACGAAAAGGTAGAGATCCGAATAGATGATGGGCGACGTTATATGCAGCGTAACGCGACGGAGAAGTTCGATCTCATAATCATGAACACGACTTTTCATTGGCGGGCCTATGCGGCCAACTTGCTCTCGCAGGACTTTCTAAAAATAGTCCTCTCGCGCCTGAATGATGGTGGCATCGCTTTCTACAACTCCACCAATTCAATGAACGTGCAAAAGACAGCCGCGACCGTATGCCCTCACTCACTGAGATTTCAGAATCATATGCTATGCGGCAACGAAGAAATTGCTGTAGATACGCAGAGGCTTGAAAGTATTCTTTGGAATTATGAAATAGACGGCATTCGCCAACACGACCGGAGCAAGGAGCGGAATAGAAATAGAATCGCCGAGATCATCGAGATGTTCGATGCGTCTCGCTACGGTTTCAATACAGCAGTCGACTTCACTACTTATCCGCTGGAGAGCGCTACGTCTATTCTGGAGAGAACCGAAGATAATTTCATCATCACCGATGACAACATGGGCGATGAGTGGAATTAACGAGCAAGCATCGCCACGAGTAGTTTGATCTGCGCGTCATCGAGACGTTTATTGAATGCAGGCATGACGCCGCCTCTGCCCGCCGCTATCGATGCCTTGATGGTTTCAATATCGCCGCCATAGAGCCAGATATTATCGGCAAGGTTTGGCGCACCCAATAACGGATTGCCCGCGCCATCTACGCCATGGCAAGCCACGCAATTTTGCTGGTAGATCACCTGCCCCGGATGATCGGCAGCAGCGCTGTCGCCCATATCCGCAACGTAGTCGGCTACTTGATTGATATTTTCATCGCCAAGAATCGACTGCCAAGCCAGCATATTGGCGACTCTGCCGCCACGAATCGTCTGTTCTATTTGTTCGGCACTAGAACCCCATTGCCAATCGATATCCATCAGGTTCGGAAACAACGATGCCTGACCTCTGGCATCAGGTCCATGACAGGCTGAACACTCTCGCTTGAAAATGCGTTCCGCTGCTTGCATGAGATCGAGGTCATTCTGAATTTCAGCTAGGTTCTTTGATGCAATATCTGCTCGGATTTCTTGAAAACTCGTGTCGTAAGTTTCGTAGCTCTCAACAATGCGCTTACCGTGCGACCAGTTGAGTAGCCCTTTGTAGGAACCGAGCCCAGGATACAGCATCAGGTAGATCAACGAGAAAACCAGTGCTGCGAGCAACATCCAAAACCACCAGAGTGGTGGCGCATTCGAGCCCTCTCTGAGATCGTTGTCCCAGACAGGCTCCGCTTCCGGGTGTTCGTTCGCACTAGGCGCAAAGTAGACGCTGAATATTAGCCAAACTAGCGTCGCAAGTGAGACACAGGTCAGAACGATAATCCAACCACTCCAGAATCCTGTTGGCAAATCAGCCATGGTAGTCTTCATCCTCTAAGGGAATGCGCGCAGCTTCCGCGATCTGCTCGTCATTGCCCCTGCTCGTAAACCAGATTGCTAGGCCAATCATGAATGCCATGACCACCATGTCGCCGAGAAAAATAAACATAGTCATATCGATATATCCTCGCTCAAACCAGTTCCAAGCATCTGCAGATAGGCGATCAACGCATCGATCTCCTTCAGACCCACCAACTCCGCATCAGCGGTGGCGATCTCTTCGTCGGTGTAGGGGTGGCCGAGCCGTCTAAGTGCTCGCAGCTTGGTACTCGCCTTGCCAGCTTGAATCGCATCGCGTTTCGCCAACCAGGGATAGCCCGGCATGATGCTTTTTTCAACTACGGCCCTAGGATCTATGAGATGAACACGGTGCCAATCGTCGGAGAACTTTCCTCCGACACGATGCAGGTCCGGCCCTGTTCGTTTTGAGCCCCAGAGGAAAGGACGGTCATAGACGAATTCGCCGGCTCTTGAATAGGGACCGTAACGCTCTACCTCTGCGATGAGTGGGCGAATCTGCTGCGAATGGCAGACACTGCAGCCTTCGCGAATATAGATGTCTCGCCCCGTCAGTTCAACCGCACTATAGACGCGGGTGTTTGCAGTAGCCGCTTCCATGGCGTCGTGACCCAGCATCGGTAAAATCTGCACTAGTCCGCCGATGGAGGAGACGAGGAGAATGCCGAAAATCAGTAAACCGGTGTTTTCTTCAATCTTCTTATGAAGTGAGAGTGCGCTCATGAGCTTACTCCAAAAGCAGGATCTACCGCCGGCACCTGCACCTTGACCGCGGATTTGCCTGCTATTGTCTTGTACAGGTTGTAGGCCATTAACATGGTGCCACCAAGAAAGATCAATCCAGCGATTAGGCGCAGGCCATAGAAAGGTGCCATGCTCGACATGATGTCTTTAAAGCTAAAACTCAGCTCGCCTATCTCATCCACACTCAGCCACAACAAACCTTGTGAAACGCCCGCTCCCCACATCGCCATGACATAGAGCATGGTGCCGGCAAGTGCCATCCAGAAGTGAATGTTCGCCAATCGCACACTATACAGCTCGCCACCGACGAGGCGCGGCACCATATAGTAGAACGTGCCGTAGGTAATCATCGCGTTCCATCCGAGAGCACCAGAATGCACATGGCCGATGGTCCAATCGGTAAAATGACTCACGACGTTCACACTGGGGAATGCCATCATTGGGCCTTCGAATGTGGCAAGACCATAGAATGCAAGTGATAGAACGATAAATTTTAGCGCCGGGTCGGTCTTCAGTTTTTCCGATGCTGAGCTCACCGTCATGATGCCGTTGATCATCGTAGCCCATGATGGAGCCAGCAAGATCACACTCATCACCATGGCCAGCGACAATACCCATTCGGGTACCGCACTGTAATGAAGGTGATGAGGACCTGCCCAGATGTAGCTATAGGTGAATGCCCAGAACGCGACTACAGAGAGACGGTAACTCCAAATTGGGCGACCCGCATGTTTTGGCAGAAAGTAATACATCATGCCGAGGAATCCGCCCGTTAGCAGGAAGCCCACCGCATTGTGCCCATACCACCATTGCACGATAGCATCCTGCGCCCCTGCGTAAAGTGAGTAGGATTTACCGATGGTTACTGGAATCGCAAGGCTGTTTACGATATGCAGCATCGCAATCACGATGATTAGCGCGCCATAGAACCAGTTGGAGATATAGATGGGACGAATCTTACGATTGGCGATAGTGCCGAAGAAGACAACGCCGAAGCAAACCCAAACAATGGCGATTGCGATATCGAACGGCCACTCGAGTTCCGCGTACTCTTTCGATGTAGTCCAACCCGCGAGTAGAGACAGACCGCCAAGTAGAATTATCAGCTGCCAAGCATAGCAAACGAACCAAGCAAGCCTTGGCATGAAGAGTGGTACGTGTGAAGTTCGCTGCACACTATAGAACCCCGTGGCCATCAATGCGGAAACACCGAAGCCGAAGATTATTCCATTGGTATGTAGTGGTCGCAGGCGGCCAAAGGAGAGCCAGAACTGACCGAAGTCGATGGTGGGCCACACGAGTTCCGCAGATATATAAACACCCACTGTCATCGCCAATAGGGCCCAAACCACTGCAAACTGAACCAGGTGAAGTACGATCTGATCGTGGTACAGATTGCTGTTTTCGTTGCTCATTCAATTGCTTCCAAGTTTTCGTCTGTCGCTGCTTTTCGTTTCTACGGCTTAGTACTGCTGTAACTATCTTCTGTGACTATTGCCTGTAGCTATCTGTTGCTACTGCTTAGGATTGACCTACACGCCGAGTAACGGCCCGACTCCCAGAGTCCAGAGCATCATGCTCAACCCCAAGAGACTTACCGCTGCGACTAGAAGCCATCCTACCAATGAAGACGCCATCAACACGCCCTTCTCTGAAGTGATTCCCAGAACGATGGGAATTCCCTTATAGAGCAGGTACATACTCCAGATCATGGTAGGAATTATTATCAATATGTTGATGAAGACATCAGGAAATAGATGAGCGAGACTGCCCACTGCCAGCGGCTCACCGACAATCGTTACTAATGCGACATGACGCCCAAGCGCCGTGCTGGCACCGTAGGTCGCGGCCATCCAACGACTAATCAGTGCCGTGCTAAAAAGACCAAAGACCAGCACCAGGAAATAGCCCGAACTGACAAGGAGGAGTGCCTCCATCGGAAGTCTAAGGGGCTCCGCGGCACCGAGTCGCCAACCAAAATTTGCGGCACCGATAAGAGAGAAGACTGGAGGCAGGATTAGCAGCCAAATTGAATAGCGCAGCATAACGCCTATTGGCGATGGCTCGGCCTGGCTGAGCCGTTTGAATGCCTCTAAAGGTTGATATAGAGACTTAAACAAAAGATAAGAATAAATATTTGTACTCATAGGCCGCTGCCCAACAAACTTCTTTGCGAAGTTTAGATTACTCCCTTGTCAATCAGTAGTAAAAATCTTGTGCTGTGTTTTCAATTTACTGAACTCACCTGCGAGGCTAGTCAAAACTGAAGTGAGCAATGTGCTTAGTCGTGGCAGATTATACCTAGGCCTCACCTGGCAGGCTTGATCTCCCTCAAGGAGTCTAGGCTCCTTTGTACCGCTGTGCATGAGTTGAAGGACAAATTCCGATATTAGTTATCGTTAGCGATCGGTCACTACAGAAAATCGATAGGAACCATCGTAGACGGTGGAGCCTTCTCCAACCACTGCTGACCAATCAACCACGTAGTCCCCATCTGGGATCGATGGATTGGTGATTTCGATCATGAGATCGTCAGAACCCATGGTGTGAAAGCCGCGCAAATCGTAATTCCCATCTGGGCCCGTTAGCGTAAGACTGCTATTTGGCACATCGGGTACTGCTTCATAGAAGAGGCGCAAATTGCGCGGCGCACGGCTCAATACTGAATCTGCGGCAGGCTCGGCACGCAAAAAAGGCGAGTAGTCAGTGCTACTACCGGCACAGCCAGCAAGAGAGGCTGCTAGTACAAATAGCGCTAATAATGAGTTGAATCTTCTGTTGCCTGGCATAGCGAGCGTCCTTCTTGAGACTTCACTGACTGGCGAGATAGGAATGCGAAATTCACGCGAGTCATCAGATTGATTTCATGGGCTCAGTGTAACGCTTTGGAGGCTCGAATTCATCGACAGAATGGCATCTGCGGCAATATGACACGCCGTCTTCAATTAGGTTTGGAACGAGTTGCTGAGGGAGTAAGGGCTGGATTTGAAAAGCGCCCGGGGTAAAGAGTTGAGGGTTAAGTGCCCCTAGTGCTGATCTCGCTGCTTCTTCACCTGAGAAAGTTCTTTGGCGAATTGGTCGAGTCTCATGCGGATTTCGTCTTCTTTCTGCTTCTTTAGAAAATTCAGATCGCTATCTGCTTTCGCTTCTTCAATAGCTTCCGCTATGGCATCCGTTATTGGCTTTTCTATTGCTGCTTCAGCAGATTTGTTCATTCGCTATAACTCCAGCTAATGTGCGATTTCTAAGTAGGCCGAGTGTCGGTTTTTTTCTTGTTTTACTACTTGCCTATCTAAACTCACTAAATTATCCGAGAAGAATCACGCTTGAGACGATCAAATTGCCAACTCTAAACACGCTTCCTACTTCAAAAAACCAATAATTTAGCTACTTCTATGGTGCGCAACATATAGTGTACGTCGGCCGAAGTCAAACAATATATAGTGCTTTCAAGTGCTTACCGGCACTTTTCTAGTCCCAAAAATAAGTGGTATATGTGGCCCCCTCCCCCTGTGTCACTGCATTCGCAGCCCAATAAACTTAATGATTTCTTATACTTAGACCCAAATTGCAGTATCTGATTTTAACTTAACAAAGGACACCCAATTTTATAAAAAAGGACACCCAATTTATTTACTAACACTACAAATTGAGCAATCGATCCTACGAATTGTCAGAGTGCTGGAATTTTGAGCAGCCGCGTATCGGAATTGTTAGGGAATCGAATTATCGAAAGGTAATTTGAGAGGCTAAATGGTACTTTTCCGCGATGGGAGGCATCGAAGATGAACTAATACGTCTTCATGAACAGAGTTACGGAGGAGGATTGATTGCTAGGAACTGCCGTATAACAATCGGGAGGAATTTACTCCCCTAATCCATTTGTGCGGATGTTTTAAACTCACCCCCGACTTGATCCGGCTTTCGTGAAAATGAACGAGCGCCGATTCGGAACCCGCCGCCACTGAATAGTGACGATGAAACATTGTGACACTCTTGAGCCAGGATTCTGCACTTATTCCCAGCTCATTTAACAACCGGTTCTTCTCATCCAAGGTATCGGTGATCCTGTGCGCCGAATACTCTTCCGGATGAAGCGCCTTACAGGTGGTCTCCAGCAAGTCAAAATAGCTCTGCGGTGTGATCGGCAGCGCCTCCTCGGCAATTCCTTCCATTCCAGACATTAGCCGTAGCTTCGCCTGCTTGCCTCCAGACTGGCGGCCCACGAGGTGCTTTGTGGTGCGCCGCGTAAGCAGGCGATGCTGACGGTAGCTTCGGTTTTTGACTTTCTTGGCATGATGAATCAGCCGCTCTTGAATCGAAGTGAAGTCACTGTTCTCAAGCGAGTCCGTTATGCCCGCTCGAATGGGGTTTAAATCTACATAGGCCATGCAGGTAACAAGTGCTTTCTCATCGAGAAGGGCCTGACTCTTGAAACGCCCTTCCCAGAAACGGCCGCTGCATTCGTCCTCCCGATTTGCCTGCCGTGCCACCGTCTCGTTTATGCAGCGCATAAACCAACTGATATCCATTAGGCGCTCGCGCCACAGGTTGACCTGTTGCTGCAGACGTTTCTGCGCCGCCTTGCTCGATTTGTTTTTCTGCAAGGTTGCAACCAGAGCTGCATTGCGGGGAAAGAGCGCGGTCCAGCGCTTGACCACCTCGGCATCATCCCAATCTCCAGCCTGCTGTTCGTTGACGAACAAGACGAGGTGATAGTGATTACTCATTATGGCGTAGGCACAGATGTCGATCGAGAACTGTGCGGCTAGCGTCTTAATTCGAGCCACCAACCATTGCTTGCGGTGATCGAAATTCTTACCAGTGAGCGGGTCGTCACCACATAGGTAGGCGCGACGAACGCAGCGTGAGATACAGTGGTAGTAAGGCGTGTCTTGCAGCGACACTTGTTGGTATCTGGCTCGGGTCATCGAACTTTTCTATCTAGCTCTGGTCAGTTTATATTGCTGTGTTTAGTCAAATCGCCTAGAGATTTACGCCAAGACAAAATGCAAGCGGACCGCCGATTTTAGAGGGTTTGTAGTACTATGCAAGGCGAAATTGAAAAGTGCTAAAGTGGCAGTGACACAACTGCAAAATGAATTCGATTGAGGCAGAAAATGAGAATTGGAGTCGACTTAGGCGGTACCAAGATCGAGGGTATATTACTCTCACCTGACGGTAGGGTGGCCGAGAAGATTCGTGTAAATACGCCTGCGCAAAAGTACCTTGAGACTGTTGATGAGTTATGCGAAGTAATCAACCAACTGCAGCAGTTGTCTCCATCAAAGAAGTGTTCTGTCGGAATTGGGACTCCTGGCGCCTTATCTCCTTCGAATGAACGCGGTCTCGAACTGATGAAGAACTGCAATTCGATCTGCCTTAACGGCGAGCCCTTGAAGGTCGATATTGAGAAACGTCTGGGCTATACGACTCGTATCGAGAACGATGCGAATTGCTTTGTCCTTTCAGAAGCCTGCTACGGTGCAGCGATGTCCTCCAGAACGGTATTTGGAGTAATTCTCGGCACAGGAACCGGCGGCGGCGTCGTCATAGACAAGCAACTGCACACAGGCCCGAACCGAATCGCAGGTGAATGGGGGCACAACTGCATCCCTAGTTCCGTGCGCGAACTAATCGCCCAGGACCGACAATGCTACTGTGGCAGGAAGAACTGCATCGAGACCGTCCTTTCCGGGCGAGGCTTGAAACAGAGCCACCTCGAAAGATCCGGAATCGAGCTGGAGGCCATGGAAATAGCGCGTTTGGCTACTGTAGGAAACGTTGAGGCCAGCGAGAGTATTCAGACCTACTGCAAGCAATTGGCACGCTGTCTTTCAACGGTCGTGAATCTTATAGACCCAGATATGATTGTGTTAGGAGGTGGTCTGTCGAATATTTCGCAGCTGTATGCGCAGGTTCCAAGCCTCATGGAGGAGCATGTATTCACAGATAATATGCTGACCATGCTCTCGGCACCGATGTTCGGCGATGCCAGCGGCGCTATCGGTGCCGCTTGCCTGTGGCCACTAGATTGAAGTTACGCCGAGAGCTTAACTATCTACTAACTATCGAAGGGATGACGTAGGATAATCGTCTCTTCACGATCGGGTCCCGTTGAAACAATGTCAACTGGCACCTCTACTGTCTTCTCCAGATACTGAATATAGTCTCTAGCATTCTGCGGTAAATCATCCAGACTCTTCGCGCCGACCGTCGACTCTTTCCAACCAGGCAGCTCTACGTAAATAGGTTCGAGGCTCTTATAGCTTTCAATATCCATCAGGCTACCAGAAGTATTGTCACCTACACCAGCGTAGCCTGTGCAGACCTTAATCGTTTCCAGACCATCCAATACATCTAACTTGGTCAAGCAGATGCCGGAGACACTATTGATGCGCATGGCCAACTTGACGGCGCAGGCATCGAACCAACCGCAGCGTCGATCGCGCCCTGTCGTCGCACCTTTCTCGTGCCCAACTGTGGCCAAATGCTTGCCAGTGTCATCAAACAATTCGGTAGGAAACGGTCCTGAGCCAACGCGTGTAGTGTAGGCCTTGGTGATACCAAGAACATAATCCAGATAGAGCGGGCCGTAGCCGCTGCCTGTCGCCGCGCCGCCTGCTGTGGTATTAGAAGAGGTAACGAAGGGATAGGTCCCGTGGTCGATATCCAGCAGCGAGCCTTGAGCACCTTCGAATAGGATATTGTCGTCAGCCTTGCGATGGTTGTGCAGGATATCAATCGTATCTGCCACCATGGGTCTAATCTGTTCTGCCAACTTCAAATACTGATCGAGAGTTTCCTGATAGTCCACCGTCTCAGCTTTGTAGTAATTGTTCAGCATGAAATTATGGTATTCCATGAGTTCAGCGAGCTTCGCCGCAAAGTGTTCTTCGTTTAGGATGCCTGCGAGACGGATGCCACGTCGTGCAACTTTATCTTCGTAGGCGGGTCCTATTCCCCGTCCGGTTGTGCCTATCTTTGCACTGCCCTTCTTGAGTTCTCTCGCCTGATCTAGCGCAATATGGGAGGGTAGAATTAGAGGGCAGGCGCCGCTTATCTTGAGTCGATCACGTACTTCAATACCCGTACCTTCGAGGCCCTCGATCTCATTCAGCAATGCTTCTAGGCTCAGTACGACTCCATTGCCAATCACGCAATCAACGTTGCCGCGCAGAATCCCCGACGGAAGCAGATGCAATACGGTTTTCTCGCCGTTGATTACCAACGTATGGCCTGCGTTATGACCACCCTGAAAGCGGACGGCTACCTTAGCCTGATCGGTTAGAAGATCAACGATCTTCCCTTTGCCTTCATCGCCCCACTGGGTACCAAGTACTACTACTGATTTTGCCATCGTCCTCTACTCAATATCTTAACTACGCTATGTTTTCAACTATCCATTTGCCATCACGCAGCTGCAGCTGTCGATCGCAATTTAGATCTTCCAATTCCTGCTCAGCAAGCTCGCTCTCAAGCAGATTGGTAATTACAATCTCGCCATTGGTGCGCAGTTCAGCTATAGCGCTCAGTAAGTCAGCGTCGATGCCAATTGGAGCGATGATCGCTGTCTTCTGAGTAAACGTTTTACTGCTCAGTCTAGCGATTGTCTTTAGATCACTGTCAAAACCTGACGCCGGCCGCGAGCGACCAAAAACTTCGCCGATGTGGTCGTAGCGGCCGCCTTTGGCTACGGCTCTGCCGTAGTCAGGCGTATAGGCTGCGAACACAATGCCCGTATGGTATTCATAGCCTCGCAATTCGCATAGGTCGAAGCAAAGAGTCATCTCAGGGTGGCGCTGCTTAACTCCCTCGACTATCAATACTAATTCCAGCAGCTCTTTCTTAACCGAGTCGGGTGCATCTTCGAAAACTGTTACTGCCTCTTGCAGCGTTGCCTCGTCACCACTCAGTCGCGTTAGCTGCCTCAGCATCGAATGCAACGTCGCGTCTTTCACTGCGGCATCCAAGACGACATCGATCTCGTCATATGCTTTTCTCTGCACAGCGTCGAATAGAGTCGATTCGGTGCCTGCATCTATTGCGGCTTCTTTGACGAGTGCACGAAAGATACCAACATGCCCTAATACGACCGATATGTTTTCAATTGCCGCCGCATTTAAGGTGGCATACATGAGACAAATTAGTTCTATGTCACAGTCCACACCGCCGTGACCGTACATCTCGGCGCCGACGCGAATAGGTACTCGCGAGGCAAGCAGACCCCGTGGCTTCGTGTGCAAGACGTTGTCTGCGTAACACAGGCGCACCGGGCCCTCTCTGTTCATACAGTGTGCATCGATTCGCGCAGCCTGCGGGGTAATGTCTGCGCGGATGCCCATCATGCGACCACTAAGTTGGTCGGTAATCTTGAACGTGTGCAGATCCAAATCTTGGGAGGAGCCGACTAGCAGCGAGTCGAGATACTCGATGAGAGGGGTAATCACTAGTTGATAGCCCCAGGATTCATAGAGATCCAGAAGCTGACGACGCAAGTATTCTAACTTGCTCGCCTCTAAAGGGAGAATTTCCTCGACACCATCAGGAAGTAACCAGCGCTTTGCAGAAGTCATATCTATTTAGCTTTCACTCATCAAACTGAAAAATTTATTCTTAAAGCCATTCTTAGAATCACAGCAATCTAATTAATCATCAGCAACAAAATCGTACCGGTCAGCATGCTGCCTAAACCAATTATGCGCATAGTGTTGTCGTCTATCTGATCCAACACTAGCAACATCTTTCGCCACCTACCGGGACTGACGAAGGGAATTATCCCCTCTATTACCAGCATCAGACAGAATGCAATGGCCAGCTCATGCCACATAGTCTCGCCTCTTCTTGCTAATGCCCTAAGCCCGCAGCTATTCACACAACAAACAAAGTAAACCTGAATCGCTGAACACGACTCAGGTTTACGGTTGTTAACTTATCTGATTTTCAAAACTCTACTGATTGAGTAGAGTTTACCGCGAGATCCCGTTCTTCAGGTACTTAAAATAGTCGCTGTTCGGATCAAGCAAGAGTACGTCACCTTTCGAACTGAACGTCTCTCTATATGAATTCAGGCTGCGGGTAAACGCATAGAATTCAGGATCTTTGTTGTAGGCCTCGGCATAGATTGCCGTTGCAGTCGCGTCACCTTCACCGCGCAATTGCTCAGCATCTCTGTAAGCCTCGGCGCGAAAGATTGTCGCCTGACGATCTGCGTCTGCACGAATACCGATCGCGAGCTCTTCACCGAAAGAACGCAGCTCCTGCGCCTCTCTGTTTCGCTCGGTGATCATACGCTCGTAAACAGAAGAGCGTACATCTTCAGGCAGATCGATACGCTTTACTCGCACATCAATAATTTCTATACCCAAATCCGCGGCTGTAGTCTCGTTTAGACTTGCTGTTAGAGCGAGCATCAACTGATCTCTCTCCCCAGCAACAACTTCCGCAAGGGTACGGTTACCGATTTGATCGCGAAGGCCATCGTTAATACGTTCGGCGAGCAAGCTGCCGGCTGTTGTCGTGTTACCACGTGTGGATATGTAGAACTGGCCCACATCGACGATGCGCCACTTCGCATAGGAATCGACTTCCAATGCCTTCTGCTCCAGCGTCAGGAAGCGACGTCGAGGCGCATCTTCGGTCATGATCCGCCCGTCGAATTTACGCACATTATTAACCCAAGGAATTTTCACATGCAGTCCTGGATCAATGGATTCTTGCACCAATGAACCAAACTGCAACATCACAGCCCGCTCGGTTTCCTTTACCACGAAAAGAGAATTGCTAACGACTAGGATGACTAGGAAAATAAAACCAACCACTATAAAATTTTTCATTATCGATTTCCTCGACCAGTAGTAGGTAGTCGCGAACGATCTATGCTGTTCACGCTAGTGGGTGCCGGCAAAAATGGCGCCAACTGATTCGCCAAATTTCTGAGGTCGGTCGTGCTGCTATTCGAATTGATGCTTGAATTGCTCTGCTCCATGAGCTTGTCCAATGGCAGGAACAACATATTGTTGCCGCCTTCGACATCAACCATGATCTTGCTACTGGCTGTCATCACATCTTCGATCGAGTCGATGTAGAGTCGCTGTCTAGTCACCTCAGGAGACTTTAAGTATTCCGTGAGCAGCTGGTTGAAGCGAGAGGCATCACCAGTTGCTTCAGCCACGACTTCTGCGCTGTAAGCGTTTGCAGCTTCGATGCGTCGCTGTGCTTCACCGCGAGCCTCAGGAATAATCTGATTCGAATATTGCTGGGCCTGATTCTGCACGCGTTGCTCGTCTTCTCTGGCGCGGATCACGTCATCGAAGGCCGGACGAACAGCATCAGGTGGCTGCGCATCCACCACGTTCACCTGACTTACAAAGATGCCGGTATTGTAGACGTCCATGTAACCCTGCAGGCGCTCATGCACATCGTCGGCGATGCGATCGCGACCTGTGGTCAGAATCTGATCCATGAAGTTGCCGCCGACTACGTGGCGGATGGCAGATTCGGACGCGTTGTCCAGACTAAGCTCAGGGTCCTGCACCGCGATCACATACTTCACTGGATCCTGAATTAGATACTGCACGGTGACTGCGATATCGATGATGTTTTCATCGGTAGTCAGCATCGCGCGATTTTCATAGGTCTTCGCGTTCAACTCGGAAACGTTAACCAAGCTAACTTCGTCGACGATCGGCGGATTCCAATGCAGGCCTGGCTGCACAGTCAAATCAAGCACCCTACCGAAGCGCAAGACAACACCACGCTCCGCTTCGTCCACGATATAGAAGCCCATGAATGCCCAAATGACAGCCACCACGGCGACTAGACCAGCAACTAAACCAGCAGATAGGCCGCCATTGCCTGAAGAGGAGGATCCAGTGGAGCTAGAGCCACCGCTACCTCCGCCGAACAGGCTATTGAATTTTTTGGTCAGGTTGCGCACAACCTCATCGATATCAGGAGGCCCCTGGTCGCCGCCCTTACGACCGCCACCCCAAGGGTCTTTGCCGTTTCCATTTTCGTTATTTCCAGGTTCATTCCAAGCCATTGGCTTCTCCATAGCTTTCTAAAGACGTGATAGGTCGATTTTAGCTAATAATTGTTCATTTACACAGCAATTTGCACTTTCAAACGGCGATCCGATGCGATCAGGCGACTGTTGCCTTATCCTCGACTACCAAATTAATCTGCTCCTGCACTGCAATAGTGTGACTTATAACTTCTGTACCGCTTTGTTTAAGAAGTCGATCGAGGTCTTTTCGCGGCAGTTTGACCTGCAACTCATAGAAACCTTCCTCGTCTATATGTTCTTCCTCGACGAACCCGCTATCGTAGAGCTGACTGCGAAGCTTCGTCTCACTCGGTGAGACCCTCAGGGTCTCAACAGCCATATTACCGGCAAGCAGCTCGCTCATCGCTCCCTGCAATAGTTCCATACCGGCGCCAGTCTTTGCAGACACCCAGACCTTTATAGTCTTGCCTTTCTCATCGCGCTGAATATGTGGCTCGACGCCTGAAAGCAGATCGATCTTGTTGAACACCAGCAGCTGTGGCACGGACTTCGCACCGATTTCTGCTAAAACCTTATCGACCTCAATAATGTGATCCGGATGAAACTCATTCGCTGCATCCACGACATGGATAAGCAAGTCCGCCTGCGCCGTCTCCTCTAAAGTAGCACGAAACGCCTCGACCAGTTGGTGTGGCAGGTGGCTGATGAAACCCACCGTGTCGGCGACGATCACCGGGCCGTAATTCTTTAGGGTGATGCGGCGTAGTGTCGAATCCAACGTGGCAAATAATTGGTCCGCCGCGTAAGCCTGCGCATGGGTCATCTTATTAAATAGTGAGGACTTACCCGCGTTGGTGTAGCCAACCAGGGATAGCGTTGCCACCTCCGCACGACGTCTAGAGCGACGCCCTTGGTCGCGCTGTCCACGCACCTTCTCTAGGCCTTTGTTGATCGCCTTGATACGTTGCCCAATCATGCGTTGGTCGAGTTCCAACTGCTTCTCACCCGCACCACGCATACCGATACCACCCTTCTGTCTATCCAGGTGAGTCCATCCGCGTTTCAAGCGTGTGCTTAGGTGTTGCAACTGCGCCAACTCTACCTGCAACTTACCTTCATGGCTGCGCGCACGTTGCGCGAAGATATCCAGAATCAACCCGGTACGATCGAGTACGCGACACTTGAGTTCTGCCTCCAGGTTGCGTTCCTGACTGGGAGAGAGCGCGTGATTGAACAGAACGAGCCCTGCTTTGTGGGCGTGCACGGCGGCTTGAATCTCTTCAAGTTTGCCGGATCCTATAAAAAGGTTTGGTGAAGGTGTCTTTCGGGAGCCTGTGATGAAGTCCACCGGCTGTGCGCCAGCGGAGATTGCTAATTCTTCAAATTCGGCTGGGTCTTCCCGTTCTCTCTCTGAATCTATAATGAGGTGAACTAGGATAGAGACTTCGCCGGAATCGGGCCTGTCAAAAAACAATCAATTACCTCACTGAGAAATTTTAAACCGCGTTACCCGGTTCGCCAGCGTCATCTTCGGCTGCTTCGCCTGGATTCTGCATTGGCACTTTTACCATGCGCGCAGGTACGACTGTTGAGATCGCATGCTTGTAGACCATCTGGCTTACAGCGTTCTTCAACAGAATCACAAATTGGTCAAAAGACTCGATCTGACCTTGCAACTTAATTCCGCTAACCAGGTAGATGGACACGGGGATGCGCTCCTTACGAAGCACGTTTAAAAATGGATCTTGTAATGTATGCCCTTTAGACATTCTTTAGTCTCCTTACAATCGACAATCTACAAAGCCGAATCTCCACCGTCTCGATATCGAGAACTGGCTAAACAGCTCTAAGATCTGCGGACTTCCTATAAATAATTAACGATCTCTATACGTTGCTCACTACCTATGTTGCACACTACCTATATAGAGATGATATCCATGTATTTCAAGACATGTTGTACGGATTGAGTAGAAGAATTACTCAAACTTTGCAGGCTTGGCCAACTGCGCAGCCAAGTCAGCTGCCGCTTGGCGAGTTGTCTGGTGGCAATAATACTCTTTTCCACCATGTCATCATAGTCAATTTCACCGTCCAGATACTGCCAGACCTGCCTGTATCCTACTGATTTTATTGAGGGAAGCTGGTGATTGAGATCACCTCGAGAGCGTAAAGCCTGCACCTCGTCCACCAAGCCCTCATTAAGCATCTGCCGGAAACGTGTCTCTATCTGATCGTGTAAGATGCCGCGATCTTCTGGTTGGATCGCGAAGAAATGTAAATTATAAGGAAGCATGGCATCGATGTTCGCCTGCATCTCGGCATGAAGACTCGTCATTGTCTTGCCTGAGACCCTGTATACCTCCAAAGCGCGTTGAATCCTTTGCGGATCATTCGGATGTATCCTAGTGGCTGAATCCGGATCGACCGCCGCAAGCTGCTGGTGTACTGCCTCCCAGCCTTGTTCCTCAGCCAGCTTCTCGATCTCGCTGCGGACCTCTGGGTTGGCGTGAGGCATGTCGGCGATACCGTCTCTCAAGACGCGAAAATACAACATCGTGCCGCCAACGAGTAAGGGTATGTCGCCAACGTCTAGTATCTCGTCAATCTCCCTAAAAGCGTCAGATCTGAATTGTGCGGCTGAATACGCGACGGCTGGATCGATGAAGTCGATCAATCGATGGGGCGCGATTGCCAATACGCCCTTCTCCGGCTTGCCTGTGCCGATATCCATCTGCTGATAGATCTGCGCTGAATCCACGCTGACGATCTGAAACGGATGCTGTTGCACCAAGTCCACGGCGAGGGAGGTCTTACCTGATGCGGTCGGGCCCATCAGACAGATCACATTGGGCTTGAAGGAGGACGAATTCATAGGAAGAGATTGTACGCGACTAGAGAGGAAGTTCGTTCTCGATCTTACTGCCCACGGAGAAAGAGTTTATCCAGTTCACCTAGACTCTGATACACCCAGGTTGGCCTACCGTGATTGCACTGGCCACTTCGCTCGGTGGCTTCCATGTCACGAAGCAGCGCATTCATCTCAGGTATCGTTAGATGACGATTAGCGCGAACCGAACCATGACACGCCATGGTGGAGAGCAGCTCATCCTGATGCGCCTGAATGCGATCACTACTGCCGTACTCGAGAACATCGGACAGCACATCGCGCACCAATTGTTCGATGTCGGCGTTACGCAAAATCGAGGGGACCTGTCTGACTACGATCGATTCCGCCGCTACTCTTTCAAGTTCGATACCAATACTAAGCAAAGCTGCTTGTTCAGTCTCGGCGCAGTCGGCTTCTGATTGACTCACCGCAATAGACAGAGGAACGAGTAAGGGTTGCATCTTAAGTTCTTCATTCTGGCAGGCTGTCTTCATGCGCTCGTAGGTGATGCGCTCGTGTGCCGCGTGCATGTCCACCGTAATCAGCCCTTCCTTATTCTGCGCAAGAATATAAATTCCATGCAGTTGTGCTATGGCGTATCCAAGCGGCGGCACTTCTGCATCGTCGGCAGTGAGCTTCGCGAAATTTTCCAATTGGTTCTGTATCGCACTGGCGTCCGGCTGCCCTGTGTTGGGTCTATAGGAATAGCTATTCGAAGAGGATTCTGCAAGCGACAGACTGCTCTGGTCGCTGAAGTTTCCCGCCGCATAGTTTGAGCTTGGGCTGGCTGTAAAAATTTCTGTAGCACTGCCGCTCTGCATAGTAGCGAACGGATCACTCTCCTGCGCGTTATCCGCGAGTCGATCGGACGGCCTAAGCTCTGCTAACGCCTTGTGCAAGGAACTGAATAGAAAGTCATGCACTAAACGGCTGTCACGAAAGCGCACCTCATGCTTCGTCGGATGCACGTTCACATCAACTGCCGATGGCGCCAGTTCCAGATACAATACATACGCTGGATGGCGTCCATGAAACAACACATCGCGATAGGCCTGTTTCACTGCGTGTGTCACCAGCTTGTCGCGAATGATGCGACCATTCACGTAGAAGTATTGCAAGTCTGCCTGAGAGCGCGAGAATGTCGGCAGGCTGACCCAGCCCCAGAGACGTAGACCCTGCCCTTCCATTTCCACGAACACAGAGCTCTCGACAAAAGCAGGACCGCACACCAGAGCGACGCGTCGCTGTTTCTCCTGGTCGGATTTTGCGGGAAGCAGTTTGCGAATCGCGCGCTGATTGTGAGTAAGTGAGAACTGCACGTCGAAGCGACTCAATGCGATGCGTTTCAGAATCTCATCGATGCGCGAGAATTCCGTCTTCTCTGTTTTCAGAAATTTCTTGCGCGCCGGCGTGTTGAAGAATAAGTCTCGCACCTCTACCGTGGTGCCGCGCGAGTGTGCTGCAGGCGAGAGCTTGACGTCCATCTCCTGCCCCTCTGCGACAACCTTCCAGCCGCTATTGCCACCATCGCCTGCATTCAGATCGTCGTCGACCTTCGATGTCATCCTCAGACGCGATACCGAGCTGATACTGGCTAGCGCCTCGCCGCGAAAACCGAGGCTAGCGATGTTTTCTAAGTCTTCGAGGTCGGTGATTTTACTGGTGGCGTGTCGGCTAAGCGCGAGCTCGAGATCCTGCTTATGAATACCTAACCCGTCGTCCTTGATCTTGATTAGTTTGCTGCCGCCCTGCTCGACTTCGATCTCGAGTCGACTCGCGCCGGCATCCAGACTGTTCTCCATCAGTTCCTTGACGACCGAGGCGGGACGTTCGACGACCTCGCCCGCGGCTATCTGATTCGCGAGGCGCTGACTGAGAAGATTGATGCGTGACATTGGCAGGTAGCAGTAAAGAGAATGAGGCGAGTATTGTAGCACCAACCACGGGCAAAAATAGCGGATAGAGAGGAGGAGAACCTAAGCGTTGCAGAACTAGGATGCAGGTATTTTTAGAATCTGCCCGACCATGATGCGATCGTTAGTGATGTTGTTTGCCTGTCGCAAACTACCAAGGCTGACTTGATACCGCTGCGCGATCTCGGAGAGCGTTTCCCCGCGACGAATCGTGTGCTCTTCAGGCTCAGCTGTGCCGACTCCTGGAATGGTAAGTTCCTGACCTATGTGAATCGTATTCGAGGAGATACTATTCACCGACTTCAATTCCGCCAGTCTCACGTTGTAGCGTTGCGCGATTACCGACAAGCTATCTCCGCGCTTCACCATATAGATGCCTGGCAAGGGTACGATGCCGTTGGACTTCTGCCAAGCTACAAGAGTTCCTTCCGGTGGTGCATCATAGAAATAATTCATCACACCTTGTGCAATACCACGCGCGAGTTTCTGCTGGAAGGCAGACGTGTTTAAACGCCTGGCTTCGTCGGGATTCGTTAGATAGCCGGTCTCGATAAGCATTGAAGGAATGTCCGGCGATTTCAACACTTCCAATGAAGCCTGCTGCACCTTATCTCGGCGTAGCCGCGTCACACCGTCCAGTGATTCCAACACGCGAGTACCAGCGATCAGACTCTGTTCCATGCTCCAGGCCATCTGCAAGGACACGAGCGTGAGCGCGACATCGTCATCCCAGGAGCTGAGGTCAAGATCGCCGCCGACGCCACCGAGCAGGTCGGCGTTATTTTCCTTCTGCGCGACACGTCGAGAATTTTCGCGGTCAGCTCTATCGCCCGATAGCGCATAGATAGTCAGACCATTAGCACGGCTGGTGCGATACCAATCGGTATGTACAGCGACGAAAAGATCGGCGCGTTCTTCGCGAGCGATTTCGGAGCGACGCTGCAACTCAACATAATAGTCGCCATCACGAATCATGATCGGCGTGTAGCCCGGCATTCTTTCCAACTGATCGAAGAGTGCGCGCGCAATTTTTAGCGTGATGTTCTTCTCTCTCAGCTTGCCGTCGTATCCGATACCGCCAGGGTCTTCACCGCCATGTCCGGCTGAGATCGCGACGATGATATTACGGCGCTCATCGCTACGTGGCGCACTGGTAGAATTCGAGGAATTGGTAATGGTGCTTCTAGGTGCGTTTGCAGATGGCGACTCGTCATATAGATCGACAACGAGACGGTCGCCTTGCTCGCTGTTTGGCGCTAGGGTGAAGCTGCGTGGTTCAACTTGTGCCCCTAGATCTATAACTATTCGAAGTGTGTTCTCATCGCGAATCGCGCTGCGCATGCCACTGATCGGACTCTCGTTAAAATCCAGCCGGGACAGATCGCCACCCAAGGACGAGCCTTCTATATCTATAACCACGCGGGCGGGGTTGGAAAGTGTGAAGAGCTTGTATTCAACCTCGCCAGACAGATCAAACACGAGTCGGGTATGATCCGGTGCACGCCACAATCTAACCTCTTCAACGCTTGCTGCAGACACAGCAAAGCTGGCCAGCAACGTACCAACTGCTAGGGCGAGGGTGAGGCAGCGACTGCTGCCTTTAATACTGCTTAGATAGTGCTGTGACTTCATGACAATTTCTTTGAGACATACTTCACGTTGTCTAATACAACGGCCTCAGGGCCATAATCTTTTGGCAATTATGGCGCCTTTCTCCGTGAGACTTTGACAAGTCAGACGCCGACCCGTTCCCTCATCCGCAATATCGATCACCAAATCCGCCTGAGGCAGCCATTTAGCGCCCTTCTCAGCCCACTCGACGAGGCAGAGATTGGACTCGGCGAAATACTCATCCGTGCCCAAATAGGCCACTTCTTCGGGGTCCGAAAGGCGGTAGAGATCGAAGTGGTAGATGTTGCAGAGCTCAAATTCGTAGGGCTCTACAAGGGTATAGGTAGGGCTTTTTACCGCGCCAGTATAACCGAAGCCACGCATGATTCCGCGGGTTAGGGTTGTCTTGCCTGCACCTAAGTCGCCTTGGAGGTGGATCATGCCACCTAGATGAGGAATGCCTCTACTTTCTGACGAAAGTTCGCCTACGTTTACTTTCTGAAATGTGGCGACGGCGAGCCTAGCACCGAATTCGAGGGTAGCTGCTTCGTCTTTTAGTGTCGCTTGGTGTTCTGATCGCATAGACGAGGAAGTATAGAGCAGAACGATCGAATGGCGTGAGCCGGAGTACGTTCGCGAGAACCCTTAGGCGAAATAAATGCCGCTACAGTGCTGGCCTTAGCGGACGTTAATCCTGTCGAGGGATGGGCTGTGCAAGTTGTAACTGGTGCTGAACACCATCATAGCCCGAAGAACCCAGTCGTGGCTGGTTTTGCTGTTGGCTTTTAGTCCCCATTTATTAAGATACCAACTCAATACAAGAGAAAAAAGCCAGGGCACCCACATGCCCTGGCTTTTTATACAGCAGATCTGATAACCCACATCAGTCCGCCGAGCAACGACGCTTTAGCCACCTGGAGTCCAATCGATGGACACGTAGAACTGACGATAGAAGTTATTGATCAATCTAGACTCAAATCCTCCTATCTGTCCCGTCAACGTAGGTTTGTAATCCAGGAGGTTGTTCACACCAGCGGACAGGGTAACCTGGCTGCTGAAGAAATCCTCGAACAAATACGAATAACGCACATCGACGATTGGATCCTCTTTTATTTCCTTGGGTGGTACAAACTGACCATCAAATTTGTACAAGTCCACTATCTGAGCGTCATGATTAACCGCGCTGAACCAACTTACAGACATTGACGCCGCATGGTTGTCTCTGTACCAACTGGTCTGCCACGCCAATTTCGTTTGCGGAACTGGCGGAGCGATATTGGTCCGCGCGTTCTGTTCGCCGAGCACATCTACTTCATCCCCTTTTTGGTCCGTAAAGAGATACTTATCGTAGACAGTGGCATTGAGGCGCGTGTTAATTGTTCCCCAGTCATCTAAGCCGAGGGTGTAACCTAATTTTAGGTCGATCAGGTTGACATCAAATTGTGCCACGTTGGCAGACTGGATCAACACAAGACTTACACGACCATCAGCATCACGGAAGATGTTGCCGTTCTGACCCCCTATTGGCTGTGACGCCAGCCAGGCATCAGCAGCTGCTCGAGTCGCTGATCCGGGAGTAGAGTCATAGGAAGATTCCGACGCACCAGTATCCCTAAGCATGCTATTGAACTGGTTCCGCGTCACGTCATCCTCGCTCAGGGTCCGGATGCGATCGGTGTATTCAATTTGCTGATAGTCCATAGACAACTCAAGACCGTCCAACCTGCCCGTTGGCTGCCAGGTGAATCCGATATTACCGATCTCAGCCTGTTCCGGGCCTAGACCGGGGTTGCCGGAAGCACATTTCAGGCCACCAAGCAGCAATTGGCCACTTAGATCGTCACTGCCGCTGTACATATCACCGCAGTTTTCGTTGGTAGTGGCCATTCGTGTCTGGAATGAGGTCGGTGCCAAGAAGCTTTCGCCCCAGGACGCTCTCAGGGCCAACTCAGGTAACGGTTGATAGCGCACAGAAACCTTGGGTGTAGTGGTATTCATACCTTGATCGGTGAATTCCTCATGCCGCACCGCACCCTTGATAGCTAGGTTATCGAAGATAGGTACTTCCACCTCGGCAAAGAGGGAACGGACTGCAGAGGCATAAACTTCGTCAGGTGCTATAGGTTCGCCGACCACACCCCAGATGAAGTTTTCTCCCGCAGCTTCGAATGGCTCCTGAAAAGTTCGTTGTTCTAGGTCGCGCCATTGAAAGCCAAAAGCCATCTGCACGGGACCGGCCGGAACATCAAATACCTCGCCAGTGAGCATTGTCTCAAAAACATCCAGAGCGTCACGAGTAAATTCTTGGTTCGGGTTTCTGTACTGCATCCAATCATTTAGTTCTCTGGAGTTCTCAAATCCTGGCTCGTAAAAGGGGGAGCGAGTGTCCTGGGAGCCGAAGGGATTAAACCACTGATCACCTGTGACGCCACCTTCCCCGCGCAAAGCCAACTGCAGTCGGGATGAGTACACGCCCTGGCGATCGGACATCATTTTGTTTTCCTGCTTGGTGTAATAGGTATAGCCGGACCAAGAGGTGTTGCCGAGGTCATAATCTGCTGACAACTTAACGCGATTGAGCTGATAAATACCCCTGCTTACCCGAGACGTATCATCAGCAATGCCTCCAGGTAAGGTATCTACCTGCGGGTGCGTATAAATTCGCCACAAATCCGGGGCCACGTCCATACCATAAGGATTGGCAGGGTGCTCCTGCGGCACCACCAACATAGCGCGGTTATTAGCCGGGTTAGGCGAGGCAAATGTGCCCCGGTCCTCGTTATGGCGAACGTGATTGTTCATCATGAAGCCAAAACGCAACCAGTCGGTCGCTTCCCATTGCACGTTGTTATATAAGTTGTATTCCTGCTGGTGCTCTACCACCTCAGCCTGAGCGCTGTATTCAAAAGTACAGAAGCTGCCATTTATGGTGCCAGACGGCAGGGGAGATGGGCCGAAGCCATGGGTTGGCGTGCCTTGGTTAAACGTTCCGCATGACGGGTCCAACAAGCGAGGGCCGGTCAGCGTGCCTCCACTTACTTCCCTTAAGGGTAGAGTGGAAAGGTCGTCAGGAAGCCCTATAATCTGCTTAAATGTACCTGGATTACCAGAACTGGAAGTACCCCGGGATACGTTGTGTTCACGTCCGCGCTCATACCACATAAGGGGCGTGCGCAAATAAGTTTCGAAGGATCCGACGTAACTAATGCCGTTGTCAAAGGATTTACCCCAAAGCGCGGAGGCGCGCATTTCTTCCATTTTACCATCCTCCGGACGCTGGTAAAAAGTGCGGAATTTAACCCCATCGTATTCCTTGATGGGAATTAGGTTGACCACACCGGCAACCGCGTCGGAGCCATATAGGGCTGAACCGCCGTCCAACACTAACTCCATCCGTTCCATCGCGATTTCAGGAAAAGCGGTATTCAATCGCGAATCCAGAGTCCGCACACCATCTACCAGGGTCAGGGTGGAATTCTCACCAAGGCCACGTAGATTGAAGCTGGCGCCATTCGAGCTTTGTGGACCATCCTGACTACCAAGCACAACGTTGACAATATCAACGTTCTGTACATAGGTCAGATCGCGTATGTATTCCGACAGATTCGGCGCGCCTGATGTTAGAAGATCCTCACCAGTGACCGTATCTGCTGCTGTATCTTGAGAAAATGCACTGTTCCTTATGTAGGATCCAGTGACGACAACTTCTTCAATATCATCATCTTGGGCTTGAGCTATTACCGGCGCTACGAGTGAAGAAACTAGAGCCGTGTGGATAAGATATGAAAGCTTCTTACGTCGAAATTTATTGGGCATTACGCTCTCTCCTTGGCTGCACGCATGGAGGCCTATGAAACGGCGATCTCAAGTGCTGCGTGTTATTTTTAATATGTACTATCTAAACAAGTATCCCAGTACCTCATGACAGCAATATTGAGCCAGCACATGGATCCTTAATCATCAAATTAACATATAGTTATAAAACATAATAGTATTTAAAATGTTTTATAAGCTTTATATGTTATAGGATTTTGCGGACTATATAAATATCGAAAGTAACGGTACTTATGGTAGGTGCGGCGCAATGCTTCAATCGTGCACAAGCCGCCTGTTACAGCTTATTCAATCTAGAGCGATATTTGGTATCTCACCTAATGACTAGCGGTATCTTCACTGCGCGCTTTTGTGCTTCGGGAAAAGGTAGTGATGATGTAAAACCGATTTGAAACGGCTTTACATCGATTTGAGGGCTAACTTGTCAATGTCATTCAATGTCTTGATTATTTCACTGTATAACACGTACACGCTGGTAGGCGTTGCTCCAACAGCACTGATCTAGCCCGTCGCTATCAGAGGAGTTCCAATTATCCAGCCGGGCGCGGATCATATACTCACCAGGTTCAGAGAAAGTAGCCATGACTCTGGCAGGTCCCTTGCCAGCGGGTACAGCAACTCTGGATGGGGCCGCCGGTATCATTCCGCGGGTTGATCGAGCTGGTGCTGTAATGAAAGGCGTAGAAGCATGTTCAGTAAAACTCACCTCACCAGGACCCTGATGTTTGTACCATATAACGCGAGAGTCGAGCGGCTTGGCAAACAGAGGATTTGAAGGATCGCGCACGGATGGATCTTCGGTCTCAACTTCCAAAGTAAGCGCAGCGCCGACGGAGATCGTTTTAGTATTAACCGCTACGACGCCTTCGGGACCAGATCCACGACTTTCGTTTTCAAACCAAATAAATGGTTGCACACTACCCTGCGGCCGAGGATTTCTATCAAGCTCATACGCATTCGAGCCACGCTCGCCAGGCACTTTAAGCTCTTCCAGATTGCCGGTTTTGATGTGCCACCAAACAGACTCACCTTGCATTGAAACCGGAAGAGTGACGGCGAAGACTCCGGGGTGCCTGCCTGAAAAATAAATGTCAGGCTGCATCCCGTCCAACTGAGCGGGTTCAATGCGATTGTTCTCACCCAATGGAACGGTTACATCTTCAGTATTTCTGTTGTGGTATCCAAAAGAGACAGTGACGGAGCCGTCCTCGTTAGCATACCAGCCTTCCATAAAGGGAATTATTGGTATTCCTGCGGGGGAAGGTGGGCGTAACGGTCTTGCTGCTTGCTGTGCGTCAGCAGAAACTACCATTACAATATTTGCGAGTAGCGCCAAAGCTACACTGGCTACAACTGGTCTAACACGTCTCATAAATATCAATCTCCATTCTTATTATTCGATCTATAGCGGGGGTTGTATTGAGTAATCCACTAATCTCCAGATGGCAGTTGGGACTGCTTGTTACTTTCTCGCGCTGCAGTAAGTTGCTGATAAGTTTCATCATCAAGATGACTTATCGCAATCCAGGAATGAGACATCTCGTCCGCTGTACGTTGCCCCCAGCCTACCCACTGCCTAGGATCAGGGTTGTTCGGGTTATCGGCCGTATTGTCATACCACTGCTTGGTTATCAGGACGGCTCCCGTCGGCAACAGCGGCGCAGTATCTGGCTCATAGAGATGGCTGTGATGCCACGTGGCACTCCAATTGGATACCATGCTGACCACTTCGGTACGACCGGTCTCTGGATAGAAGATCTCCAACGAGGCTGCATTCATTCGTAGGTGCCCATGGGGTTGGAAGCTGTCGATGCGAACCGGGTGATCAAAGGAGTGGAAGCCCTGAGTCATAGCGGTTCCATGAGGTGGGATAAAAAGATCGCCTTGATCTAACTGGTATGATGCTAGATCCTGAGTGATTTTGGCCTGATAACCTTTTGGGTGAAGCCAGATACCCAGCTCCACTACGTTGTTCTTAACCACTGCATTTGGTGCAGTCCCACCCAAGCCGCCGGGATACATATGAATGTCCCACTGGATAGTACTGTCTTTAAAAGCCGTACGGCAAACACCTTCCGGTACGACCTCACCCCACTTACCCATGGCATATTCAGTCACCGGCTTTCGATCAACACTGCCATCTTCATTTACCTCTGCAAAATACGTATTTGCATGATGGACTACTGTCTTCGCAACGCCGCGAGGTTTGACTTGAAGAGCCTTGATGCAACGGTCTTCGGTGATACCACTTTCAATAAAGTGCTTGTCCCACAGGTCGTTGCCATTGGCAGGTACATCGATCGGGTTAGATGCGACCACGATATCTGGCTCACCGAATTGGGCAGTGAAATTCCAATCGTTAAGTCCTCGCAGTACTGGCGCGGGAGGTAGTTCTTCAACATTTCCCAAGGGAGAGCCCTGATTAACCCAGGCCACTACGGTGTTGATATCTTCATCAGAAAGGCGCCAATCTGCTTGAAGATTTTGATTGCCTATATCGTGGTCGTAGGCATAAGGGGGCATTTCCCGGTTTGCCACCTTAATCTGAATCAAGGGAGCCCAAGGGCGCACTTGTTCATAGCTGCTCAATTCCATAGGTCCAATGCCACCTTCACGGTGACAGACCACGCAATTTTCATTAATAATACTGGCCACGTGGCCTGCGTAAGTCACGGGTTCTGCATTATCCGCCGCGGCTGCAGCAATCGCCATTTGTGCCTGAAACCCCACAAAAGTGACAACCGCAATGCCGGCTCCAAGATGTGACAACTTATTCCATTTCTGTAAAACACTCATTAGCCTCTCCTAATTATTCGGGTAAGTTAGAAAACTACAAAAACTGAGACGCACCTAGGAGGCGCTAATTCACAGTGGGTCAGTTGCATCGAGGCGCTACCGCTTTCACGGCGGCCGACCACGTATTTTTCTTTGAGAATTGCGACGGCGTCACTATTACAAGCGACAACGCACAGCGCTGCTCGCGCATTCGAGCCAACCACCATAGTCGGGCCTAGTCCTGCTGAAAAATCACTGAGGCAGCAATAGGTTGACAATCATTGGTGAATGCTACGATTCCATGGATTGCCTCACCGGATTTGTGATAGGGGCATTCAATGGCGCTATAACATTTACAACGTTTATAACCTTAATGTTTTCGTGGACATTTGTCCAACAGCTTTTTTAGGAAATCGAACGATCGTTCAAGCCCTAATTGAGAGGCAGTCAGCAACTTGTCTGGTATATCTGATCGGGGGACCTAGCCCATAGCTTTCTCTAGATCTGCTGCATATTGTAGGTGAGTCAGCCGGCCGATCTGCTGTAATGACGTCAAGTGTGAATAGATAAGGGGCAGTAATCCGCGTTCGCGCAATTCCTGGAATTCTCCATTACTGAGTTCTTCTAGCGCATTCTCATCGATCATATATACCCCCTCCACTTCATATTTTGGGGAGCTCTCGGTATGTTGCAGTCTCAGTGGGCGCGAGGTGAGTAGGCGTTTTTCCGCCAGATAGCGGCACAGCGCGATAGTCTGCACAGATTGCTGAGTTACTCTGACCACGTGATCAATACGCTTTTTTAAATAGTCTGTGGCCAGACCATCGCTCTGGTACAGGGGCTCGCCCACGGTTTCACTCAGTAGCGGGCTCTGTTCATCGATGGTGATATCTGCCTCGTTGCTGTCCGGATCCAGTTTGCTCACAGACAGCGGCGTAACGGTGAAAGTGGCTGGTATAAAAACCGGCTGCCATTCGGGAATCTGGCAATAGAGATTCACTCCCTGATTCAAGCCCATCATTGCGCCCGGCACGAAATCTCCGGTCTTCTTGTTTCGGATAAACACCAGCGGGAATTCTGTAGCCAGTTCATAAAATTCTTGGAACACCACTGGCACAAAATTCTCTGTTTTGTGGCTTGTGAAATCTTTTGGCTCGCTTAAGCGCAGCTTGCCGTGTTTCTCGAAATCAAGAAGAACCGGTTTAGACATGGTTGCAATCAGCCTTTTGTTTGTGATGTACAGTCCATCTGAAACTTCGTTACTAGCTCAGTAACTGATGGGGTTTTTGTTCAAGTCTGAAAAAGGATGCGACTGACAGCCTACCTTTGGAGACGTCACTATCGAGGCTGTCTGGCGACGAGAGCAGGGCGCAATGTAGCAAATTTGAAGGGTAGAGTACCAGTCGATTCAATCTGGCCTTGATCACCAGTTCTTGTTTGTACAGTCTGGTGTCTCCGCTCAGGTAGCCTGAGTGATCTGCGGGGTGCCTGCGCACGTCCTCAATCATTTCATCCATAACACCGCGATCATCATGCCTTATCTTGACTAAGTTACGTGGTCGATAACGATAAATCGCCGTGCCTCCATGTGGCTCACCACAGAGATAGTGCACGGCGGCATATTGATCATCATTAAACGCATCGACGTGCGGCATTTTTTGAGCCGCACTCAGTTGTGTCGGTTGGAGAGTAGTCAATGAAATCATGCAGCGATGTACTAAAGGGTTTCGGAAACCATATACCAGTTCTATGACCTTACTCATGGCCTGCTCATAAGAGCTTGGCAGACGATCACGAATACCCGGATAGGCGGTGCTGTCATCACCAACATTACCGAAGTAGGCTTTATTTTTCGCATACTCAAGTAATACCTCTGGATTCGCTAGAAAATTATCGACGACATACACCGATATTTCAGGATCCGCATGCTGAATTTTCTCGACGTTCATTGCCTGATTCAGTATAAACTCTAGCATAGCTAGTGGCGCCTTCTTCCTGCGTACACTTAGAATGATGGCGTCCTGTTTGAGAGAACTGACCAAATATTGCAAAAACATATAAAACATATAAAACATATAAGATTGAATAATGTAAGCTCCAAAATGTCAACCGGGAAATATCATTGCGGACTTAGGTGGTGACGGGAGAATGGAGGCAGGCTTTATTAAATTTGGTGAATTCAGCGAACGAATCCAGTATTGCATCGCTAATATGTCAAATGGCAGCTGACAGAAAAGAAAGGGATTTTCGTGGACAATAATAATATCAGACACATAGTAATCGTTGGGGGCGGCACGTCGGGCTGGATGTCAGCAGCGGCCCTGAGCCGCATCATCGGTACGCGAGATTGCAAGATCACGTTAGTCGAATCCGACCAGATAGGTACGGTAGGCGTCGGTGAAGCGACGATTCCGCCCATTGTAGAGTTCAATAATCTGCTTGGTATCAATGCCGATGAGATGCTACGTGCGACACAAGGCACGTTCAAGCTCGGTATTGAATTCATAAACTGGGGCAGAATAGGTGATTCCTACATGCACCCTTTCGGGGTTTTTGGGCGCACCATCATGAACGTCAGTTTCTGGCATTATTGGAAAAAGGCCTACGACCTTGGTCTTTCACCTTCGCTGGATGCTTACTCGCTGAATTGGCTTGCAGCAAAGCAGAACCGATTTCTGCGTAGTGGCAATGTCCCCAACTCGCCACTGTCCAAAGTTCCCCACGCCTATCATTTTGACGCCAGTCTCTATGCACGTTTTCTGCGCAAGTTCAGCACCAACCTTGGCGTCAATCGAGTTGAAGGGCTCGTGAAGCAAGTAATTCAGAACCCAGAGTCAGGTTTTATTACAGGTATCAAACTCCAGGATGGCAAATTCATTGATGGAGACTTTTTCCTGGACTGCACAGGATTTCGGGGCTTACTGATAGAAAAATGCCTGCAAACCGGTTATGAAGACTGGACTCACTACTTGCCCTGCAACAGTGCTCAGGCCGTGCCAAGTAAAGCGATTAGCCCGAAGCGGCCTTATACCAAGTCCATTGCTCACCCCATCGGCTGGCAATGGCAAATTCCACTTCAGCACAGAACAGGCAATGGCATTGTCTATAGCACCGAATTTGCCAGCGACGAGCAAGCGCAGCAAGCATTGTTGGCAAACCTACCCAGTACAGCCCTTGCCGAGCCTAGGCCACTGCGTTTTGTTACTGGCAAGCGCAAAAAGAGTTGGAACAAGAATTGTCTGGCGGTTGGTCTTTCCAGCGGCTTTATGGAACCTCTTGAATCGACCAGTATTCATCTTATCCAATCAACAATAATGAGATTTTTGTCCCTGTTCCCACGTCGTACAAATTTTGACACCGAAATGGATCGCTTCAACAAATCTGCGGATCTAGAACTCTACACTGTGCGCGACTTTCTTATTCTGCATTACAAGGCTACGGAACGGGATGACTCGGAGCTCTGGAACTATTGTCGCAACATGGCGATCCCAGATTCACTGCAGGAAAAACTGGAGCTTTATCAATCAGGTTCGTGGATAGAGCGAGACAATAAAGAGTTATTTGGTGTAGATAGCTGGTTATCAGTATTTAACGGTCAGCACATTCGAGCCGAAAGCTACAGCCCCTTGGTTGATAGTTTGCCTAAGGACAAGCTCGAAAGCATACTGCGCGAAACTCGCGAAGTTATCGCGCAATGCGCGGCAGCGATGCCCCCCCATGAAGACTTTATCCGCAAACATTGTGCCGACCCGATCCTACATCAGTGATGCGTAACTGAGCAAAGCAGGGGCCGCTAGTTCTTTACCTCGATTGACTTCACTGTAAGAGCGCGGAGAAGACTATCTGTTTAATACGAAGTAAGGGTTTACTGGGTCGAAAAAAAGCAAGAGCAACTTTCTTTCTCCAGCTTCTCCCCTCACTTGTCGCGTGCTCCGGTTAATTCAAAACCACGTTGCGGCCAGGAACGGATAAATTTTGAGCGCTTCTTCCAGGCTCTTATCGCTTTATCCTTGTCTTTGGTCAGGACGGCTTTAGCAACGCTGATCCTGCTAGTGTGATTGGATAGCATAATTTGTTTACTTTCCTCGAAAGTGCCGGAGGTACGACTCACGCTGATTTCGTTCCAGAGGATTCGAATAAATAGCTCTAGCAGAATATTGTTCGACATCTGAGCAAGTAGAGTCATTAGATCCGTTGATACCCTAAACGAATATTCAGTAGGCAGTTGGGATTGATCGCTATTATTATGCTGATCCTCAACAAACAGTCTAAGTTCATTTATCAGGGCCTCGTCTTTGCATTTTACCGCAGCTATTAGAATCTGGTTCACCATCGGATCGGCGACATCCATAAATGTGGCGTTACTGATCAGATCAATGCTAGACAAAAACTGGCTAGCTGACCTCACGGCAGTTTCTATACTAGGCCGACGCGTGAAATAACCTCCTCCTTTACCAGGCCTGATCGTCAGCATCTCTTCATATTCCAGCATGCGAGCCGCCTGCCGCAATGTAGGCAAACTGACACCGACCTCTGCTGCCAGGTCGGCTTCCGAACCCATATAAGTCTCTTCTTTCGTGGACAGAATTCGTTCGCGTAAGATAATTGCAACACGGTCAGCTGTCGAACTTGGTTTTACCAATAGGGAAGTTTTGGGTTTCATTCTGATTAGTCTAGACAAGCTTGCGCCCTTTTTATTTTCCAATGCGTTCGTTGCACTAACGTTACTCTGAATACTTAAAACCCGAAAAGTCTACCACTTTTAGGAGAACTGAAATAATTCTTATTCTTGACTGAGAAATCTATTTAATGAATTACTAGAGTCTCCATTGCAAAAAAAGTTCCGCGCAACTTGCCTGCTCTGAATTTTCTATGCAAGGAATTCAACCGATGTCGCGTTTCCTGGTTAGATCGAACCCACGTTTCGGGCAGGAACGAAGAAACTTTGAGCGTTTCTTCCACGCACTTAGGGCTTTGTCCTTGTCTTTGGCCAAGACAGCTTTAGCAACGCCGACCCTGGTAATGTAATTGGATGCTGTAACCTCTCGATTTTCCTCGAAAGTGCCGGCGGTTTGACTGACACTGATTTCGTCCCAGAGGATGCGGGCAAATAGCTCCAGCAGGATATTGTTCGACATCTGCGCAAGTAGAGTTATTAGATCCGCTGATATCTTGAACGAATTATCAGGAGACAGCTTGGAATCCTTGCCATTAGCAAGCTGCTCCTCGACAAACAGTCTTAGCTCATCTATCAGGGCCTCGTCTTCGCAATTCACCGCAGCTACTACAATCTCGCCCAATATCAGATCGGCGGCATCCATAAACATGGAGTTACTGTTTAGATCTTTAGGAGACAAAAATTGGCTAGCCGACTTCATGGCGGTTTCTATACTAGGCCGACGTGTAAAATAGCCTCCACCTTTACCTGGTTTGATCGTCAGCAGTTCCTCAGATTCCAGCATGCGAGCCGCCTGCCGCAATGAAGGCAGACTGACACCGACCTCTGCCGCCAGGTCGGCTTCCGAACCCAAATGCGTCTCTTCTTTCATGAAAAGGATTCGCTCACGTAAGACAATTGCGACACGATCAGCTGTCGAGCTTGATTTTACTAATAGCGAACTTTTGGCTTTCATTTCAACCTGTCCCTCAAAACTGAGGGCCCTTTCATTTTCTCACTTACGTAATCCACACACTTATGTCCTTTCATACCTGAATAGTTGGATTTTATCACTTTTTCGCACGTTAAATGGATTACTTCTTCTGAAAAATTAAATTGACCATTTTAAGCCTAATTAACTAGGTGATTGACGTTTTCAAGAATCTATAACTTTCGGTTTCAGGCCATAGGGCTAAATAGATCGTAATCCGCTTTTAACAGGCGTGATCATGCATAGGAAGTTCAGTGTGATTTCAGAAAGACATAGGCATCCAGAAATCGGCTTAGGTATCAGGACCAATGCCGGCAAATTTTAATCCCAGAATTTCCGATTTCAGTATTCCTCCTGTTGATTTAAGTCCTAGCTGAAAATATCGAAGATCTAGGCCCGGGTAAGGTCAATTCATTGGAGCTCGATACAAAAGAGTGCCTTCGACAGGACGCGCGATGCCGTTTTCTAGGCGCGGGCGAAAATGCAGCAAGCGCAAGTCCTCATCCAGAACTTCGATGTTGAAACCCGAGTTCTC
>NVUL01000049.1 GCA_002401885.1 SAR86 cluster bacterium | reverse complement strand
ATCCAAGTGGCCCCGCCACGAGCGCATGAGAAATACCCGCCACAAGTGCATAGATTATAAAATCTGTACTGAAGAAAAGCACCATAGAATCAATCATGATGGTGTTCCTTCACGCTGCCGCCGATCTCATGATCATGATCGTGATGGTGAGTATAGACGGCAAGGTTCTGAGAGGCATTGGCACCGAATAGGTTTAGATAGGCCGGGTCATTGGTGACGTGTTCGGGCTTGCCATGGCAGCAAATATGATGATTGAGACAGATGACTTCATCGGTCGAAGACATGACCAGATGGAGGTCATGAGAAATCATTAACACGCCACAGCCATGTCTATCACTAATCTCGCTGATGAGCTGATAAAGCTCTGCTTGGCCCGCTAGATCGACACCCTGTGCTGGCTCATCTAGAATAAGTAATTCCGGTTTGCGCAGTAGAGCGCGCGCAAGCAATACCCGTTGTAGCTCGCCTCCGGATACAGCCGCTAGTTGCTGGTCTTCGAGATGGCCTATTTTCAGGTCTTCCAGGGTGTTGGACAACAATGCTTTATCTTGCCGATTAGCTAGCTGAAGAAATCGATTTACGGTTAGTGGTAGCGTGGGCTCTACATGGACTCGTTGCGGCATATAGCCTATCCGCAAGGCGGGCCTATGGTAGATGGAGCCTGAGTCGGGCTGGAGTAGTCTTAGGGCGATACGTACCAGAGTGGTCTTACCAGCTCCGTTTGGACCGATCAAGGTGACGATCTGTCCTTCCTCTATGGTGAGGCTTATATTCTCGAGAATTTTTTTCTCGGCAAAATCCTTGTTGATCGATTCTGCCGCAAGCAGAATACCCGGAGCATTAGTATCGGTTGAAGAATTGGAGGGTGTGTTACTGCTAGTATCGGAAATATCCATTCGAATTACTCGCTACAACCTCTGCAATCTGCGCAATAGATGTGATTACTTTCTTACTTTTAGGTTTCTCGCCTATACGTTCTTACTCGCGTAGGAGCAGGCAGGACAATGGGTTATCATAGCATCGATGTCAACTTTCCTTTTCGGCCTGAAGTTCTTGAGTTAACTAGGTCTGCCTGAAAAATCCCAATGCCTAAATCCCATTTGATTCTATTGTTAACTACCCTACTTTGTTCGGTAAGCCGTGCCGACGTGAGCATCGTTACTACTGTAAAGCCGCTTCAAATGATTGCCGAGGCAATTGTGCAGGAATATGGCAGCGTTTCTTTTATCGTGGATCCGCAGCAATCGCCCCATCACTTTACCGTGTCACCCTCTGATCGTCTCGCATTAGCTCGGGCAGACATGGCAGTATGGATAGGCCCTCTGTTTGAAACTCACATCAGCGATTTTTTTACGCAGACTGGGTTCAAAGCGAAGACAATCACAGTTATCGACACGCCCGGGCTGCAATTGCATACCGTGGGTGATGGGCAGCTTGATGCCCACCTTTGGCTAGATAGTTCAAATGCAATTCGAATTGCCACAGCGATAGCTGACCGGGCTGCCGAAATAGATCCAGTCAACGCGACATCCTACCGCCAGAATCTGGGGAAATTTAGCGTAGAAATTGAAAGCAGAATTCATCAAATCGCACAGAAGTTTCAGGCGCCATCTGCGACAAACTACGCGGTTTACCACAATGCTTACCAATATTTTGAACAACAGTTTGGCCTGCAACATGACATGGTTATCTTACAGGATCCGGAAGTACAGCCAGGCATTCGCGAAATTATAGAGCTGAGAAGCCAAGTGACCGAGCAACGACCGTCTTGTTTGCTATTGGAGTTTGACTCGAGCTTGGAACTGGTTAGCACAGTGTTGAATGGCCATGAACTAAAACTGATTACCGTTGACCTGTTAGGCGGCAATGTAAATTCTAGCGAGAATCCCTATAGCGAATTTATCGCTAATCTAGCGGATGATTTTTACCAATGCCTCTACGAATAGGCGCAGTATAAAACCAAACTTGTAAAAGGAAAGTAAGTTGGCCGAATCAAAACAGCTCATTCTTGTAGATGGATCCTCCTATTTATTTCGTGCATTCCATGCACTGCCGCCTTTAACAAACAGCAAACAGAAGGATACTGGGGCAGTGAAAGGAGTCATTAACATGATTCGCAGCCTTATGAAGAACTATGCGGACAGTAATATTGCGATCGTGTTTGATGCTAAGGGGAAAACATTTCGTAGCAAAATTTACACGGAGTACAAAGCTAATCGGCCGCCAATGCCAGATGAGCTGCGGTCGCAGATACAACCAATACACCAAATCATCGAAGCTATGGGCCTACCGCTTCTCATTGTCAGCGACGTAGAAGCCGACGATGTAATCGGTACGTTGTCGCAGCAGGCAACCGAGTTGGGCATCTCTACTCTAATCTCTACGGGTGATAAGGATTTAGCTCAACTTGTGAATGACAAAGTCACGCTCATCAACACAATGACAAACGAGCTGTTAGATAGTGAGTCCGTTGTTGGAAAGTTCGGTGTTGCACCGGACAGAATCATCGACTATCTCGCCCTCATGGGTGACAAGTCTGACAATATTCCTGGCGTGCCTAGCGTCGGCCCGAAGACGGCTGTTAAGTGGCTGCTCGAATACGGCTCCATGGAAGGCATAATCGAAAATGCCGAAGCCATAGGCGGGAAAGTTGGAGAGAAGCTGCGCGATAATATCGATCTGCTTAGACTCTCTTACGAGCTAGCAACAATAAAGATGGACGTAGCTCTAGATGTAAAGATACCCGAGCTAGTAGCTGGCCAAGAGGATAAGCAGAAATTACACGAACTCTTTTCAGAAATGGAATTCAAGTCATGGATAAAGGAGTTGGAGGACCAGGGCGTAGCTGGTGCACCGAAGAGTAAGAAGGCCGCAAGCACGGAAGCAGCAATCGAAGAAGTCGATGTGTCGATAGCAGTGGAAGACATAGATTATAAGTTAGTTGTAGATGCTAGCCAATTTGCATCTGTAATTGATCAGATCTCAGCGTCGAGAAAGTTCAGCATCTCATTGGAAACGATCGGAGATCATTTCCTTGATCAAAAAATACTCGGCATCGCGATCTGTATCGACATGGGTACGGCTTTCTACATTCCTTTTTTGCATGATTACGATGATGTGCCAGCCCAGCTCGATAGTGCGGATTGCCTCGCTCAGTTAAAGCCAATATTGATAAATCCAACGATCATAAAAGTCGGCTTCGATCTTAAACACGTAGATCATGTGCTGAAAAACTATGAGATTAACTTACAGCCGATTAAGAACGATGTGCATCTAGCGTCGTATGTCACCAATTCAGTTGCAACGAAACATCAATTGCCACAGATAACTAGAAACTATCTAGAGCTGACGCCCATCGATATCGACAGTCTGCTAGGCAAGGGTCGAGGCAAACTTAGCAGGGAGCAAGTAGCGCTTTCGGACTACGCACCCTACGCCGCACAAAAAGCAGACCACATCTTGCGCCTGTCTGCCACACTGCAGCAAAACCTGAGTAGCAATGGCCACCTGCTCGGCCTGTATCAGTACTATGAACTACCACTGATAGTGGTGCTGAATAGAGTGGAGCGTAATGGCATTCGTGTCGATGCGGTTGCACTAGCGAAACAGAGTAAGCAGCTCGGTAAACAGCTAGAAAAACTGCAGCTTCAAGTCTTCGAGATAGCCGGAGAGGAATTCAATCTGGGTTCGCCGAAACAACTGCAAACAATATTCTATGAGAAGCTTGAGCTGCCAATTCTAAAGAAAACGAAAACAGGTCAGCCGTCAACTGCCGAGCCTGTATTGCAGGAGTTAGCGCAAGATTACGAAATGCCGAAGCTCATTCTAGAGCATCGATCACTGAGCAAGCTGAAGTCGACCTACACGGATAAACTACCGTTAGAGATTAACAAGGGTACTGGGCGAATTCATTCATCCTTTCAGCAAGCAGTTGCAGCCACTGGCCGCCTGTCATCGACTGATCCTAACTTACAGAACATTCCCATTCGCACCGCAGAGGGGCGGCGTGTTCGGCAGGCATTTATCTGCGACCCCGGCAACAAACTGTTGGCAGCGGATTATTCTCAGGTAGAGCTCAGAATCATGGCGCATCTTTCCCAGGACGAGGGTTTACTCAGCGCGTTCTCAAGTGCCGAAGATGTTCACAAGGCTACAGCAGCTGATGTTTTCGGTGTAGCTCTCGATGAAGTAAGCGTTGACCAGAGACGCAGCGCGAAGGCAATTAACTTCGGTTTGATTTACGGCATGTCAGCTTTCGGTCTTGCTAATCAGTTAAACATTAGTCGCACAGAAGCGGCGAAGTATGTCGATCGCTATTTTGAGAAATATCCTGGCGTACGGAAGTATATGGATGAGACCCAGGCGCTGGCCGATGAGAAGGGATATGTCGAAACCCTGTTCGGTCGACGCCTTTATCTACCCGATATTCATGCCGGCAATGGGATGTTAAGAAAGGCGGCGCAACGCACTGCTATTAATGCGCCCATGCAAGGCACGGCCGCCGATATTATCAAGAGAGCGATGATTGATATCGATCATTGGCTAGCAATGGGTGAGCTTGATGCTCGCATGCTATTACAGGTACACGATGAATTGGTATTCGAAGTGAGCGAGAAAGATCTCGACCTACTCTCTGCAGGGGTTAAGTTTCGAATGACAACGGCGGCTTCACTAGATGTGCCTCTGGTTGTCGATGTTGGTGTTGGAGACAACTGGGACGAGGCGCACTAGCTTGTAGAATGAATTAGCAGGTCGCGCATAAGTTGCACAGGGATGTGCAACCATTGCCCGTTAAGGGCAATGCGAGTGTGCTAAAAGGCAGTGAAATGACATTTTACGCCAGCTTTTGGCGCACGACAGTCTGAAAAGTCCTGGATGACTTTTCAGTATCGATTAATGGTTGCACAGGGATGTGCAACCATTGCCCGTTAAGGGCAATGCGAGTGTGCCAAAAGGCAGTGAAATGACATTTTACGCCAGCTTTTGGCGCACGACAGTCTGAAAAGTCCTGGATGACTTTTCAGTATCGATTAATAGTTGCACAGGGATGTGCAACCATTGCCCGTTAAGGGCAATGCGAGTGTGCCAAAAGCCAGTGAAATGACATTTTCAGGCTAGACTAATTAGCAGGACCGTCATCGATGTTATCTGCTTCATCGATCATATTTGGCGAAGAAAGCCAGTCGCCAAGTTTCGTTCTTGCCTCGTCAACGCCGACATTTTTTAGCGAAGAGAATAACTGCAACGTCACATTGTCCAGTGTTGCAATCTCCTTCTGCACGGCCAGTAGTGTGTTTTGCGCCGCACCTCTTTTGAGTTTGTCCGATTTGGTTAGCAAGATATGCAAAGGTAGATCGGATTGCACTGCCCAATCGATCATCATGCGATCGAACTCCTTTAGCGGATGTCGAATATCGCTCAGCAGAATCAAGCCAACCAGCGCCTCGCGCTGACGTAGATATTGTTCCAGCTCGCGTTGCCATTTGTCTTTAACCTTGAGCGGCACTTTGGCAAAACCGTAACCGGGCAGATCCACCAAGTGTCTGCCTTCGTCCAACGCGAAGAAGTTGATGAGTTGAGTGCGCCCGGGTGTTTTACTGATACGGGCGAGGCGGTTATGGCCAGTAATCGTGTTTATCGCGCTTGATTTACCTGCGTTCGAGCGACCGGCAAAGGCTACCTCGGCCAGAGAATTGTCTGGGCAGGCTTTTAGGTTTGCCGCGCTTATTACGAACTGCGCCTGATTGAAGTTCATTTTTTTAACACCTTTTTCAAAATCTTTGGTTCCAACACTCTGTTCAGAGATCGCTTGGTCCAATTTCTGTCGACGAATGCGAGGATAAATAGAGTCACTGCGCAATTTACGTTATAATTCGCGGCCGCGATTTATAGATCCTGTGTCCGAATCGCTTCAGGTGTCCTAGGCAGCGATATGCCTTAGAGACGCATCGGAGCAGATGAGGCGAGAATTACCTCTAGAGGACACGGGCTGGAATCGTTAGTTTATCTGAATTTGTTGGAAGTGACCGGGAAAACCCATGAAGAATACAGTAATTGCAGTACTCGCAGTCGCATTTGTAGGCCTACTACCCAATTTACTCCTTGCCCAAGGCGACGCTGCCGCGGGCCAGGCTAAATCTGCCCTCTGCGGCTCGTGTCACGGCGCGGATGGAAACAGTCCTTTGGCGATGAACCCGAAACTTGCGGGCCAGAGCGCCAGATACATGGTTAAGCAGCTTCAGGACTTTAAATCAGGCGCTAGAGTTGGAGCCACTATGGCGGCCATGGTGTTGTCGCTGAGCGATCAAGACATGGAAGACCTCGCAGCATGGTACTCCTCGCAGCAGCCCACAATACAAGGAGCGAACCCGGAGTCGATAGAATTGGCTGAAAGGCTCTACCGCGCAGGGAACTCCGAAATCGCCGTTGCAGCGTGCTCTGCTTGTCACTCACCGACAGGAAAGGGTAATGCGCCCGCAGGATTCCCGTCACTGAGCGGTCAGCATGCGGAATATACACTGCAGCAATTGAAGGATTTCAGATCGGGCGTTCGTCAGAATGACGGCGGCGAGATGATGAGAACCGTCGTTGAGCGCCTTACCGATAAGGAGCTAGAGGCACTGGCCAGCTACGTTTCGGGTCTCAATTAGTTCCAAAATAGGCCTGAACGAGCCTCCAAACGCCTCGCGAATCGATTGTTGCGCCGAACCGGTCATCTACCGGTGTCAATGAGATAGCGAGGATCGAGACGCTGTGATAGTGTTTTTTACAGTGGAAATTAGTGTTCGCGATAATTCGTAGATTGATTAAATAGCTAACAAGACAGTTAAAGAGACGGAGTTAAACAATGAAGCGATCAATGCAGGTTTTAACCTTTGTACTGCTAATGCCCCTGGCATTTTCTAGCTTTGCTCAGATAGAAAAATTCATTGCAGGCACTCATTACACTGAGCTTAGTGCCCCTGTAAACACCAATGACTCAAGCAAGGTCGAGGTACTGGAAGTATTTTGGTACGGCTGCTCTCACTGCTTTAGATTCGAGCCGCTAATCGCCAACTGGGAAGCGACAATGCCCGCAGATGTCGATTTTGGCCGTTTTCCGGCCATGTGGAACGGCCTGATGGAAGTACATGCTCAGGTTTACTACACCGCCGAAGCGATGGATGCCTTAGACATCGTGCATGAGCACGTTTTTAACGCCATCAACATCGAAGGCAACCGACTGCAGAACGAAGGCCAAATTGGAGCGCTTTTTGCAAAATACGGGATCAATGAAGACGATTTCACCAAGTCATTCAACTCATTCTCGGTGCGCACTAAGGTGAATCAGGCTAAGCAGCGCATGCAGGCTTACGAGATTCGCAGCACGCCAAACATGATTGTTAATGGCAAGTACCTCGTCACCACCGGTGAGAGTGTGCGCACGCAGGCAGATATGCTCGAAGTTGTTGATTTTCTTGTAGAAAAAGAGCGTCGACAGCTCTCAAGCTCTGGCGAATAAGGCCGCGTTTGTCACGTATCAAGGCCGTCCTGAGCTAACTCAGAGCGGCCTTTTTCATGTCTGTCAGATCGCTTTGAGTGATCTTCGCGAGACAAGCCTCTCTAGGCTGCTTTCCTCCCGCTATCAATTTACTGTAGAACAAATTCACGCCTTAAAACTATTTTGCCGATAGTAGAGTCTTATATCTTAGATTTAACAATTTATTCAATAGTTTAGCGCCGATTTGAGGTGCTGAATTTTCCGGCTCGAGGCGATCAGGCCTTAGGGCCGAAAATTTTAGTAAGAACAAAATTCTATGCCCAGCTTTGCATTCGACTACTCGCAGTGGCGAGAACAACTGACGGCCTATCTACCGGCGCAGGTGCGAACCTTGATACAAGGTGCTTCCGGCCGCGACCTTGTCAAGAAGATCGAAACTAGCTTCCTGCTTTTCGATAACAAGATCGTTCACTTGGAAAGTAGGGAAGCCGTAGAACTTAAAGGCAATGGTGCCTTGTCGATAACAGCGGCCTGCGCAGAGTTACTAACAGGTTTTTCCGCCGATCAACGTAAAGAATGCGCCGCTGTGTTGTTACTGCCGGCGAATTTTTTCGTCGCAACGACAACGACAATGCCCGGAGTTGCGAAAGAAAATCTCGTCTCTGCTCTAAAAATTCAGGCAGATAGTATTCTGCCGAGCCTCGAGGTACCTCTGTCTCTCGCCATCAATCCGCTATCGGCAACGCAAGGCGATGAGCATCTCGCGCTGTGGATGACAGAATCAACATTGTCCGATCTCTTTGACGCCTTCGCGGAGAAGGACATTTTCCTCGCAGCTGTAAAGCCGCGTTTCATGAATGGCAATAGTGAGGATGCGAATGACGGCAATGACAAGAGTGACGCGAAAACTAGAATCCTCGATGTAGATGCCGAGACCGAAACTTGCGTAGTTATAGAAGACAGCATTCTCAAATCTTTGTTTCACGTGCGCAAGCAAGACTTACAACAAGAAGTGTTTCAACAGCAGTGGCAGGAAACACTGAAGCGAGACTCTTCTGAAAGCGCAATCGAGTTGGACAACGTTTCAGACTATTTCTCTCGATTGGATGTTCAGGCGAATCAGGAATATTGTTTCTTTCCACATGGCGCACTAAACGCTACGCGAAGAACGGCTCAGGGTAAACAATACATCGCCGCCGCTGCGGTAGTGATTGCCGCGCTTTTCATTGCGGCTGTTCCTTTCATTTTACAGTCGCTGGAATTTAGATCCTTGGCGAGCACCTTGGAAATGCAGAGAGCGATGGCAAGCGATGCGCGGCAAGATCAGGCCGCAGTTGTCAGCTTCGAGAATGAGTGGGGACTGATCAGCGACTTCCCCGAGCAGAGACTGCGCGAAGCGATGTTTACGCTACAAAATATATTGCGGCCCGACACTCTAACTTCGATGGAGGTTTCAGAGGGTCTAATAAAAATTCAGGGAAGTAGCAACGAACCGCAGGCCATATTGCAACGTCTGGAACAGGATCCGATGTTTACCGAAGTCGTTTTCTCCCGAGCAACCAACAACCAAAGATACTATATCGACCTCAGAATAAGCACGGTAAATTTCGAGGGATACATGGTGCGCTACTTTCCCGATGAGTAATCGGAGAAGAACGAACCCGAGAAGAAATAATTACTATGCAAATATCTAAACGCGAAAGAAATATTTTGATACTGGCCGCAGCTGTGGCACTGGTATTCATTCTTACCAGCGGCTGGCCAGCGGTAACGTCAGTGTATGCTCAAAGGCAGAGCAATATCGAAAGCGTGGAGATCGATATTGCTCGCGAACAACGCTTAATAGAGAACACCGCCAGTTGGCGAGAGCGTCGCGTCGAAGTTGAGTCGCAGATTGCGGAGTTGAACAGCCAGACTTTTAGCGGCGATACGATACCTCTCGTCGAGGCGAGTATCCAGCGTGCGCTCTCATTGCAGGCGCGAGAATCGGGCATCACGGTAAGTTCGACACGTCTAGCCGATCGCTTGGTGACTGATGGTTGGCTGCTTATTCGGCAGGAGATGTCTTTTCGTACTAACGATCAAGCGAACACGACTCGTTTCTTGGAGCGGCTGGAAAATTCAGCACCGAGACTTCGGGTAACGGCATTCAACGTGAATCGAAGCCGAAATCAATACAGCGGCTCGATCACAGTCGTTGGCTTTGCCCGAAGTGAAGGCCTTGTTGCAGAGGTCGCGAGTAACAGATGATTGACTTCGATAATAGTGAGCCAGAAGTAGAGTCGTCAGCAATGACGCTCGCCGTTTTCGGGCAGTTATTAGAGCCGGAAAGCATCGTGCCTGCGCAGGACTTTGCTGAATCTGCTCGACTCATCTGTGAACACGTGCCGAGTATAGAATTGCGCGCGAAGATACGTTTCATCTTGAATGAGGAGATACAATTCAATATCGGCGCTGCAGACGAAGTGCGTCGCCTGATGCGCCACTGGCGTGCTGAACTTTCACCACAGATAGAGAATACAGACGAAGATCTTTTCGTCTCTGGTTTCGCCGACGATGAAGCGCTCGCGGACCTGGCATCGGAAGCACCAATCATTCGACTAGTAAACCACCTCTTCGCTCGAGCGCTTGATCTCGATGCCAGTGACATACATTTCGAGCCTAACGAGAATCATCTGGACATTCGCTGTCGCGTCGACGGCATCATGACGCGTATTGAACGCCTGCCTATTAAAATACACACCGCCGTTGCATCGCGATTGAAACTTATGGCGAAGCTAGACATCGGCGAGAAGCGTTTGCCGCAAGATGGTCGCATAGACTATCAGGTAGGTGCTAAGCAACTCGATATGCGTGTGTCGACTCTGCCGGGTGTGCACGGTGAATCTGTCGTATTGAGAATACTAGATAGAAGCGATACTGCTGTAAGTCTGCAACAGTTGGGAATGCCCGAAAAGATTCTCGATCAGTATCAAAACATCGTGACCCAGCCCCATGGCATGGTGTTGATAACAGGCCCTACTGGTAGCGGTAAGACGACCACACTGTATGCAACGCTAGAGAAGATAAATGATGAGAAGCAAAAGATAATTACCGTTGAAGATCCGGTCGAATATCAACTTGACGGCATCACCCAGATTCAAGCGAATGCCAGCATTGGATTAAGTTTTGCACAGGGATTACGTTCTATCGTTAGACAGGACCCAGACATACTGATGATCGGTGAGATTCGCGATCATGAGACGGCGGAGATCGCGATCGAATCGGCGCTTACTGGCCACCTGGTTTTTTCAACGCTGCACACCAACGACGCAGCTGGCGCGGTTACGCGGCTGCAAGACATGGGCGTACAAGGTTATCTAATTAGCTCCAGCATGCTCGCTATACAGGCACAGAGGTTGGTAAGACGAGTTTGTACCGATTGCGCCGAGATTCATCCCCTTAATACAGACGAGGCGACGGCACTAGAGATCGACATAAATACGATCAGTGAAATTCGTCGGGGCAGTGGCTGTGAGCGCTGCGGACAGACTGGATACAGGGGCCGTGTGGGCCTGTATGAGTTGCTGATCATGAGCGATGCGATTCGCCATCACATTGCCTCGGGAGCAGACGCGAATATCATACGTGAAGAGGCAATCAAAGAAGGGATGAAAACTCTGAGGCAGGACGCGCTCGAGAAGCTGGCAAGTGGAATGACTACCCCTGAAGAAGTTGTGCGGGTAACCAGAACAATATGAGCGCACTCTATTTCAAATATCAGGCCTTCGATGCACATGGCAAGATGCTTAACGGTCAGTTAAGTGCTGATACCGAGCGCGAGGCCGTGCGAATCTTGAAGGGCAAGAATCTTACGCCGGTCAAGATACACGAAACATCGGAGACCGCGGAGAAGATCCGCCGCAAACGCATCTCGCAGGCAGACGTGTTGGATTTCACGAATGGCCTGTGCACTCTTGTCGAGGCGCGCGTGCCGATTGATAGGTCTCTACGGCTGTTAGAAGGTATTACAGAATCATCCGCAATGCGCGAACTTGTTGTGAGCTTGCTGCGTGAAGTGAAGGAAGGCAGGAGCCTTGCGGAGGCGATGGAGGCTCATCCGAAAGTATTCAGCAAGATGTACATTAATATCGTACGCGCCGGTGAAGAAGGCGGCATTCTAGATAAGATGTTACCCGATCTCGCCGAATTTTTAGAAACCAGTGCCAACACCCGGCAGGCGATTATTTCGGCAATGATCTATCCGATCGTGCTACTCATTACCGGGGTACTCTCTGTCGTTCTACTCTTAGTTTTCGTGGTTCCCCAGTTTGCCGCGATGTTTGAAGACGCGGGCACCAATATTCCCGCATCGGCGGCCTTCCTGCTCTCCCTAAGTAGCGGCATTCAGAGCTACGGCTACCTAATTATAGTGTTCCTCGGCCTTCTCGTGTTCTTCTGGAAGCGCCTAGATAAGGAGCCTGCATCGAAACTAAAGAAAGATGGCTTCCTGTTGTCTCTACCGATGATGGGCACACTGATCCTCTACAAAGAGTGCTCGGTCTTCGCCAGAACTCTTGGTGCCCTATTAGGGGCAGGTATCCCTTTAATTCGCGCGTTGCGTGTGTCCAGAGAGGTTATTGGTAATACCGTTTTGGCGGCACATTTGGTTCAGGTAGAAGAGGACGTGAGGGGTGGAGCGGGACTCGGTGCCTCATTGGAGAAGACGAATCAATTTCCAACGCTGCTGCATCAATTGGTTGCAGTGGGTGAGGAGTCAGGCCGAACTGCAAACATTCTGATCAAGACGGCAGCTACGTTCGACACGACCGTACGCAACCAAATTTCTAGCCTGGTAGCCGCTCTGCAGCCCGCGCTAATATTAATTCTCGCCGTCGCAGTTGGCGGTATAACCATCACTATGCTGTCAGCTGTTTTCAGCATGAATGCGGTGGATTTCTAATTCTCGGAGAACATTGTGAAGTCTAAACAAATTCTACAAGCAACGATAAAAACTCTGGCAGCTCTGCTAGTCGGTTTTGCCCTCTCCTCTTGCGCAGTATTGGACGCACAGTCCAATGCTGGCGGTGGTGGGCAGTCAAGTGGCAACTCAGTCACGAGTAATTCAGTGATTCGAAACACTGCCGTAGTTTTACCAGAAACAGGTGGCAATATTTCGGCTGAGCAGCAGGCGACTATCAACGAAATCAACCGAGACGGCACCGTACTGCAGTTCGATGGCTTTCAAGAAACCGCACCTGCCCCCGAACAGGCTCTCGCCGAACCGCTCGAATTCAATTACGAACAGGCAGATCTTCGGCTAGTACTGGAAGAACTTGCTAATGCCCTAGACGTGAGTATCGTTATCGATCCAACGATAGACAGCAAAGTCAGCATTCGCACCTCCTCAGCACGCCCTTTGAGTCAGGCCGATATTTGGCCGTTGATTCGATTGCTAACCCGTGATGCAGGTGTAGTTCTGAATCGTGTGGGCAATGTCTATAATGCGCGCAAGATAAGTAGCGCTCTGCCAGTGGAGATCGCCACGCCGGATACACTGGGTCAGGGCACCGCCGCGCGCATTCTGCAGATCACGCCACTTACCTATATCTCTACAGAGACTGCAGTCCAAGTTGTCGAGCCGCTTCTCGCGCCAGATGGAGTAGTGAGAACTCTGGTTGGAAATGGAACGCTTGCTATATCCGCTAGCGAATCGCAATTGCAACGCATCAACGAGTTGCTGTTTCTCGTCGATGCGGACCCGTTTCAGAATCAGGGCATTCATCTCTATCAACTATACAATGCCAATGCGGTGGAAGTTGCCGACGAGTTGGCTGAAATCCTGTTGCTAATCGAGGGTGCATCTCCTGCCTATCAGGTAAAGGGAATAGAGCGAATCAATGGGATTCTTGTGACAGCGCCTGCATCGCGTGGCTTTGAGGAGATCTCTCGTTGGGTAAAAATTCTAGACTCCGACGGCCAGGAACAGGTGGAGCAATTATTTCACTATCAGGTTAATAATCTTAGTGCAGTGGAGCTTGCAGAAACTCTATCCGAAGTATTTGAGGATGATGACGATGATGTGTCTGCTATACCGAATCGTAGCAACGGCGTTGCTTCCAATTCCTTAGAGACAGTCGAACTCGCAGATGGGAACACCGTCTTCACGACCAATTCAACCAGCACAGCCGTTTCGGCGAATCTCAGTGTGAAGATCGTGGCAGACGAAGCGACAAACAGTCTATTGATTCGAAGCACGGCGCGAGACTACCGACAGCTACTCACGACTATCAATCAACTCGACTCTGTTCCGCTGCAAGTAATGATCAATGCAGTAATCGCACAGATCACGCTCAGTGACGCCACCAAGTTTGGCGTGGACTGGTCACGCATAGCCGCTGACAGCGCGATTGACCCGATTTCTACTAATACATCGACCGGGTTTGTACCGCAGCTTGGTGGTTTGTTGTTCACGAAATCCTTTATCGACGGAGCCTCCCAGGTCGATGCGACACTGGAAGCGATCGCCATCAACAACGACGTGCGGCTGCTGGCTAGGCCATCGCTTACCGTGACGAACAATCAGGAAGGTGAGATTCAGATCGGCTCGCAAGTCCCTGTGGAGCAAGGGCAGTCTATTGGCAACGGTGGCATTGCTACGACCAACATCCAATACCGCGATACGGGTATCGTGTTGTCTATCACGCCACAGATAAACAACGATGGCATCGTAAATCTGACTATTCGACAGGAACTGTCTTCAGTAGACAATGGAGCTGCTGGAGTGAGAGATAATCCTGTCTTCAATAATCAGGAAATCAACACGACTGTTGTCGTTCGTGATGGCGAGAACGTCGTACTCGGTGGATTGATTCAGACAGATACCGAGAGCCTGAATACCGGTGTCCCCGGCCTGAATCGACTGCCGGTGCTGGGCAGGCTGTTCTCCTATCAGCAGGAAATTGTCGAACGCCGTGAACTTTTCATCGTGTTAAGGCCCGAGATCATTAATCTGAATTCCGAAACAGGGTTAGAATACCAAGACATCCTCGACCGGTTCGACATGGCGTCCGATCTAATCGAAGCCGCACAGTTCTAGCAGCTTGCAACTATTTGGAATCGAACAGAACGGCAAAGAATACAATAGGCATTAATCATGAATCACAGTAATCACCAAGAAATGAACATTCGATTGCAGCGAACTGATGGATTCACACTCATCGAAATTCTCGTCGTGATGGCGATCATCGCAATGTTGGCGGTAATGGTTGCACCGAACTTGTTTAAGCAACAGGCAGGAGCGATGCGCGATGTTGCACGGACAGAGATTTCCACACTGGAAGCGGCGTTAGACATTTATCGACTCGATGTCGGCGAGTATCCAGACAGCCTCGACGGCTTGATGGAGGATGATACCGATAGGGCATCGTGGAATGGCCCCTATCTGCGCAGAGCAGTTCCCAGAGACCCTTGGGACAATGAATATGTCTACGAAGGTAATGGGCGTGAGTTCACGCTAGTATCCTACGGAGCCGACGGCAGGAGTGGCGGCGAAGAAGATGACGCCGATATTGGGCTGTAGAACGGCTGCCCTAGCTAATGCTAGGCAGGTAACGTCTAAACAGCAGCGTGGCTTCACGCTGCTCGAAATAATTCTTGTGCTCGCTATCATCGCCACGGCTAGCATCTTGGTAGTTCCGAACCTCGGCGGCTTCGAAGCCCGTACCTTCAATACCCAATTGCGTCAGGCACAATCATTGCTTAACTTTGCAAGACGCACGGCGGTAATTTCCGGACAGGCCAGCACCGTTAGCTTCAGCGTGATACCAATTGATGAAATCGGCCAAGCGGACACAGATGATGGGCACACCAGCCTTAGCAATATCGTAGCGCAGTGGAACGGCGCGGGTGTCACCCTGCGTTTTCGCGACAGTACCGACAGAGAAATCGAGATTGAAGAAACTACAGAGGTGACGTTCTTCCCAGAGGGAGGAAGTACCGGCGGTATGCTGTTGTTCGCTCAGGCCGATCAAACAGGCGTTATTGACATCGATCCATTTACTGGCAGAGTCTCGAGCCGAGATTCCGAAGAAGAATTGTGATGAAAAGACAGCGCAACAGTCAGGCCGGCTTTACCCTTCTGGAGGTAATCGTGGCACTTACGATTACTGGGTTTGTACTTGGCTCGCTGTTCTCTCTGGTCGGGGGCAGCAAGCAGCTCTCGTGGCGCTCTGAAGAAAGCCTGGTGCAGGCAACGCGCGTTCGAGCCGCGATCAATTTCGCACTCTTAGAAAATGAATACGCGGACGTCGAAGAGATACTTCAGGACGATAGCTATCAGATTCGTTCATTGGATCTCTTGGAAGACCCAGAGCGAAAGACACAAGCAACTGTACATGCATTCCAAGCCTATGAAGTAATTAATCGAGAACGTAACGAGATAATTGCGGGAAGCCGTTGGATTCAACTGGATCTTCCGCAGTAGGGACCCATGCGCAAAGACAAGCAGACAGGCTTTACTCTAGTAGAAATTATCCTCTCCCTAGGATTGACAGCGCTGCTGCTCGGTCTGCTGAGCTCCGGTGTCTACATCGTGGCCGATGACTGGAATCGAAACTCCGATGTGTTAGATAAGAGTCTCGATCAGGCGTTGGTGGTACTGCAGATAGATCGTGCGCTTCATGGTGCTTTTCCTCATAGCTATACGAACTTCGACACGCTCGGGCGCGAGATCTATTTTCACGGCGAAGATGACTACCTTAGCTTCGTATCGACGGTATCTCCGCAGCGTAGCCCCGGGCTTACCGTTTGGGAGATGTATTCCGTGGTAGATGAAGGCGTCTATCTGAGTCTCGTTCCAGCGTTTAGCGACGAACCGACAGAGCGACTGAATGAGAGTGAGCCTATTCTGATCCTTGAAAACTATACCGCTGAATTTAGCTATCTCTATCAAGATTTAAATGAGAACAGACTCTGGCTTGACGAATGGTTCGGCGAAGAGGAGCAGAGTCTTCCTTTGGCAGTGTATGTTCGCTTTATTCCCCAGCGAGACTTCGAGGATGTGAATGAAGAATTAGAGATCGTCGCGCGAATTAAAAACAACCAGCATCGAAGTATTCGTCCTACGACGAATGTAGGTTTGTGATTAGCATGCGAAACATATGTAGACAAACTGGCTCAGTCATAATAATCGTCCTATGGACGGCAGTCTTGCTAACTGTGCTAGTTACCGCTATGGCGGGCAAAGTAAGGCTATCTGCACAGACGGCCGCGCACAACCGCGATGCCAGTCGGAATTGGGCACAACTAATGGCTACCGTCAATTTCGCCGAGATGGAACTCATGCTGGAGCGTATGCCGGCGCCTATCGATCAACAATTGGAGGAAAGCGAAGAAGGCGAGATATTAAATCCTGCCTACCGCCACGATGGAGAGGCGCTGGAGTTAAATTACTCAGCACCCGAGAACATGGTTGTTCGCATCTACGACCACGCAGGCAAGATAAACCTGAATCGAATACCACGTCGCAATATGCAGTTGCTCATCGAGAAGTTACTGGGTGGCGAAGATGCCGAACCAGAAGAGGTACAAGACTTACTCATTGCCTGGATAGACTGGACAGACTTGAATGACCTGGAGGGACTGAACGGTGCCGAGAAGGACTACTACCTGGAATTAGATCAGGCCTACGTCCCGCGCAACAACCCCGAGCTCGATACAGTAGAAGAAATTCTGCACGTGCGGGGCTTTGCCGAATTGTTGGAGGGGATTAATTTGGATGCCGCATTCACTATTTATGGTAACGCGCGAACGGTAAATCTGAATGTGGCGACCCGAGAAACGATGCGACTCCTGCCAGGATTGGACGAAGAGCTCATAGAGACAATAATCGCCTTTCGAGAACTGGAAGATATAAGCAATCGTGCGGAGATCGCTGAGATCATACCTTTCGAGAATTTGCAGGAACTGATTCCATGGGTGGGAACGGACACATCAAATATTTATTCCATCTTCGCCTATCCGAAACAGGAGTTCAGCGGTAATGCCTTAACAGGTCAGCGATCTGGTTTTCAAGAGCTTGATAAGGATGCAGTTGAGCCCGAGGACAGAGTGCGTCAGGCCTATATGGAGATAGTAGAAGTTCGCTCTAGCAATGACTTGCCTAGGATCTACAAGGTCGACCCGTACGGCGTGCTGCCGGATACCGCGAAGGCTAGGGTGGAGGAGTACGGAATCGAGCTCTAGGGAAACCCCCTAGTCCTTATCGAGCTGCCACACGCATTTCATGATCATGGGTCCGACACCCTTATTCGGCTCCATCGCCAGCAGCTTACTGAACTTGGTCTCATACCAGAGTAGACCACTCTTATCTGCGAGACCACCCAGTGCATAGAACTCCCCGACTCGCATGGCGACCTTCTCGATAACTAGTGAAACCTTGAAAACGTCACCCTTCGAGAATGAGCCAATCTCTATCTCATCGTCATTGGTAGTGAGGAAGGAAGCAATCGGTTCCTCGGCTGACTTCATGAAGGCGAAACCGAAATGCCCCTCCATATTGTCTACGAGAACCTCTACCTCCATTTCCAACAGCACGTCACTAAGTGGTTTGATCGTAGTGATGTTATTGCCGTCGAGTGATTTAACTGCCATGGAGTTGATACGGCAGTCCTGTACGACTTCTTCCTGTGCAGCCTCGGAGGCGCGCAGCTCCCCGGGGATGTCTTCTCGAATACTGCTATACGTTTTCTTGTTGTTGCAGAAGTCTTCGTAGTGCCCCACGACCTTGTCGCTGTCGCCAATCTCTCGAATCTTGCCCTTGTCTAACCAGATCGCGATATCGCATAGCTCTTGTACGTGAAACATGGAGTGACTGCAGAACACCATGGTCTTCTGCTGCTGTCGAAATTCATTCATGCGTTGCACACACTTTTTCTGAAAAGCCATGTCACCGACGGACAACGCCTCATCGATAACGAGAATATCTGGTCGAACCATAGTCGCGATGGAAAATGCGAGCCGAACATACATGCCCGATGAGTAAGTTTTGACTGGCCTATCAATGAAATAGTCGAGCTCGGAGAAAGCGATAATGTCTTTCTCCATATCGGCGATATTGTCATCAGGCACGCCCAATAGCGCCGCATTCAGGTAGATATTTTTGCGGCCAGTAAATTCGGGATGAAAACCAGCTCCTAGTTCCAACAGTGCGGCGACTTGTCCATCTATTGTAATCTCGCCGCTTGTGGGTTGTAGAGTTCCAACTAAGAGCTTGAGTAGAGTCGATTTACCCGCGCCGTTGTCGCCGATGATTCCCAGACTCTTGCCGTCGGGTACGGCGAACGATATATCACTCAGTACATGGTACAGCTGGTGCCGCTGCTTGCGCAGAATAATCTCGAACAACCGGTCTTGCGGTCGCTCATAGATCTTGAAATCCTTATTTAGATTCTGAACAGAGACGCGAGGCATGGTTAGCTCCTGCGATGGATAAGTAAACTAGAGCACATCGCCGAACGCCTGTTTGATCTTCATGAATAGCCAACCACCAAAAAAGTAAGTAATGATTGAGACGGGGATTATTATTTGCAGATGAATAAATGTTACCTGGCCTAGAAGAACAATCTCACGATACAGGCTAACGAAGCTATGCATCGGGTTTAACAAAAATATACTTCGCTGAGCCTCGTCTTCGATAATAGATATTGGCCAGATTATCGGAGTTAGGAAAAACCAGACGGTTATACCGAGGGCAACCAATTGTTGTAAATCTCGAAGGAAGACACTTAGCGCTGAGAGAATAGCCACCAAGCCCAACGTAAATAAAAATTGGAAAAAGAAAACAAAGGGCAGATAGAACCACATCCAATTCCAGTAACCCTGAGTTGCCAAATACGCTAACAAGATGCCGAAGCCTATGGCGTGTGTTAAATAGGGAATTACCGACCCTACAACGGGAATAATCTGTACTGGAAATTTCACCTTGGTGATTAACGGTGCCTTCTCGATCAATAGACCAGTGGATTTACCAATGGAGTCGGCGAAGGCAAACCAAGGTAGGTAGCCAACCATCATGAATACGACAAACGTGCTCTCTTCGAATCCCGCCGCTGGTCGTTGACCAAAAAGAACCCCAAACACGAAGGCATAGATCATGATGTGGATGATCGGTGTGATGATCAGCCACAGGAAACCGCCAATGGATGCCGTGAACTGGGCAAGAAAATCCTGCTTCGCGAAATTATGGAAGAGTCGGTAATGGGTGAAAGGGGTCATCATCCATTCACGCAGTATTGTAAATAACATTCCCAATCCAGTGTCGTGTTTCGTAATCTAATAGATAGCTAAATAATTTGTTCTTTAGTGAGGCGCGAATTTAACCACGAATCGCGTAAAAAAACTAAAAAACACCTCTCAAAGCCATTATAATCGCGGCATACAACAATTTCTGCCAAGCTGCTTTATACTTCCCTGCTATGCCAAACCAAGAGTTGAATCCAGAACACAAGTTGATGCCCTTCGAGACATCGTCGCTGCCGCCTGGCCCCTGGCTGGTGTTCGCGCCGCACGCGGATGATGAGACCTACGGCATGGCGGGAAGCTTGCTGAAGGCTAGTGAGGAGGGCATGGACACACACCTCGTTGTCATGACTGACGGGGCCTTGGGCGGTGATACTGAAAATCTTGTGGACGTGAGAAATGGAGAAGTTCATCAGGCAGCAGAAATACTAGGCATTGAGAGCGTCGAGAGCTGGCAACAGCCAGACCGTGGCTTAACAGTCAGCGAAGAGCTAGTGGATAGAGTTTGCGATAAGATTAGAGAAATTGGTGCAGCGAGCGTCTTCTTCCCAGGGCCACTCGAGCTGCACCCGGACCATCGCATTGCCGCTCTTCTTGTCTGGGCGGCGATACAGAAGTTGGGAAATGATGCAGTGAATCCAAATGCCTATTCCTATGAAATCGGCGTCCAGAATCCGGTCAATTTATTCATCGATATCACGCTGCAGCGCCCTCGCAAAGAACAAGCCATGGCTGTCTATGCAAGCCAGAACGATGAGAATAATTATGAAGAACTCGTGCTGTCTTTGGACAAAGGGCGCACGTTCACCCTGCCTGCGGAAGTTAGTCATGCGGAGGGTTTTTATTTGTATTCCAAAGAAGAGCTGACAACTTCGCTGAAGGTTGTTACACACAGCATTATAGATTTGTACTGGTGAAGAGCTTAGGGTGCTTCTAGCCAGCCACCAACTTCCAACATGTCCTCGGCAGTCAGTATACCGGTTTCGCGTTTGAGAATTAGATTGTAGATGACATGTTCGTAGCGTGTTCTTTGCAGATCTCTCTCGGCGCGAAACTGATCGCGTAACGCATTCAGCACGTCGACATTGGTTACAGTGCCTAATTCAAAGCCGCGCTGTGCTGCAGTCGCTGACAGACTCGTGGACTCCACTAATTTTCGCGCCGCCTCCGTTCGAAGTTCACTAGACTGTACCTGTAGATAGGCACTGCGCACTCGCTCACTCGTTTCCAATTGCTCCTGTTGCAATTGGTATTCAGCGATCAATTGTTGGCTATGGGCTTCGCTCACTGCCGCCCGGTTGCTGCCGCCGGCGTACAAGGGGATAGTGACGTCTAGTCCCAAGTAGGTATTGTCATTCTGCGGTACCGGTGCATTTTCAAAACCGGTGTTTGAATCTTGTCTTTGCACGATGAGAGAAACCCTTGGCATATAGGCGCCGCGACGTTCTGAAATACGCTCAGCGGCTACTTGTACAGCAAATTCGCGCGCCTTGATCTGATAGTTTCCGCTGCGTGCCTGTTGTACCCAATAGTTAATACTGTTCTGTAGAGGTGGTATCTGGGCTTCGGCACTCAATTGATATAGCGGCCCAGCAGAAAGCCCGGTGATAGATCGCAGCGCTTCCTGACGCAGAGCAAATTCGCTTTGCAATTGCAGTTTCTCCGATTCTACTGCCGCCACGCTCGCCTGCGCCTGATACAGATCCGTTATCTGTGCTAGCTGGCGGTCGTACAGACTCTGAATCTGATTAAGCTGATTGTTCACAGCATTCAATTCGGAATCAATAGACTCGAGCACATCATTTGCTTGCAAGACATTGAAGTATTTTTCAGCGACATCGGATAACAAGAACGCTAGTTCTCCGAAGTATTCTGCCTCTAATAGATTCTCGGTCAGTTTAGCCTGACTGCGCTGTGAAAATGTTTGCCAGTCAAAAAGCACCTGACTGAGTTGTAGGGTATAGCGCTCGCCATCGAATGTTTGTACTTGTGATTGGCCTGATGCATTGCGTCGATTGTCCGAGACGTTCGCACTGGCATTCAATTGCGGAAGCAATCGCCCCTTGGCTGCACGCTTGCGCGCAGAGCCTATCTTCAAGCTCTCTTCGGCAATCTTGAGTCGGGGGCTATAATCTAGCGCGGCAGTGAAAAAATCTTCAAGGGTTATACCAATCGGGTCAAGTGCAACAAATTCTGCGGCAGAAACAGATGACGACCAGCCACAGAGTGCACTGAAGACCAAGCCGGTTAGATGCGATTTGTTTTTCATTTTCTAGTCTTCAATCAAGCTGCGCGCGATGGAGTTGGATAGAGGCTTGAACAAATACTGTAGTAGTGTGCGCGAACCGCTGGAAATAAATGCTTCAGCGGGCATGCCGGGTATCAGAGCCAGATCACTGAGGTCTTCCAAACCATCAGGGTTAACTTCGATGCGCGCCATGTAGTAGGACGCGCCCGTAAGTTCGTCTATGAAGCTATCAGCAGAGATACTGATTACGTTGCCAAAGATAGTGGGCACTACGTTCCGGCTGAATGTTGAAAAGCGTATTATCGCTTCCTGCCCTTCGCTTACGCGATCGATATCCAGTGGCGAGAGCCTGGCCTCAATAATTAACTCTTCGCTCTGAGGTACGATCTGGGCAATCTCCGATGCTGCTATCACAACACCACCTTCGGTATGAGTCTGCATGCCATTGACTCTGCCAGCAACAGGTGCTCTTACTATGGTTCTACTGACCACATCCTGTAAGGCATTAATTCTTTCCGTACTATCTTTTAGACGAGTCTGAGTTTCGGCGAGTTGACCGATGACATCATTGCGAAACTCATTCTCTTGTTGAAGAATCTGCAGACGGGTTTCTCCAACTTTAATTTGGGTAGAGGAAATAGAAGCGGTTAGTTCAGCCGCTTCACCTTTAAAGCTCGCGGAGTTTCTCTCCAGCTCTCGAAGCCGCGTCCGGTTGGAGAATCCATCTTCAAGAAGTGCGCGCACGTCTTGAAGTTCATCATCATAGGATCTTGCTAATTCTTCTTTGCTCTCTTTCAACGCATGAAGACCAACCAGACTTGATTGTAATTGCCCTATCCGTTGCTGTAGTACTTCAACGCTACCTTGAAGAGTGATTCTTCGAGCATCGAAAATCTGGCTCTGCGCATCTATTTCAGTAGAGGCATTAAATTCACTATTCGATAGAATTGGCGGATACGAAACCGAGTTCAGCTCATCCCGTTCGGCGATCAAGCGCGCCTCCAAGGCTTTATCTGCTACAAACTGAGCGTTCACGATTTCTAGCTGCGACAATGACTGCGTATTATCCAGAATCAACAAAGGGTCACCGGCGTTGACGAAATCGCCATCGCGAACCCTGATTTCACTTACGATCCCGCCTTCCAAGTGTTGAACTATTTTCTTGTAGGATTTAACCGCTACTGTTCCGGGTGCGTGGGCAGCTCCCTCGATTGGCGCAAGCGTGGCCCAAAGTCCAAACACGCCGAAGACAAGGAAAAAAAGCCCAAGTCCGAATCGTTTGGGAGTTTCCATGCTGGTCAGCGCTTCAATCGAAGGGTCGATCGCGGGGCTATTGTTTAGTAGTGTCAGGTCCATTACAAAATTATTTCCGGCTCGAGGTTGCTCAGTTATATTCTAGCGCATGCAGGCGAATCAGGTACTTTCATTCTCTTTAACGATAGTGGGCCCTGAGGCTGCTTCAGTTTTTGGTCGGGTTTGTTCTTTCAATTTCGCCATCACTTCCTCTCGGCCGCCGTAGAGAGCAACGCTTCCTGCCTGTAATACTAGAATCTTGTCTACGATTCTAAGCAACAGAGTGCGATGAGTAATAACGATGACTGTGCAGCCGCTAGATTTTACCTGCAGAATTGTTGCGGCCAGTTGTCTTTCGCCTTGTTCATCTAAATTAGAATTTGGTTCGTCCAAAACTAATAGGCATGGATTTCCGTAAACCGCCCTCGCCAAACCTATGCGTTGTCTTTGGCCGCCTGAAAGAACACCACCGGTTGCGCCTATCTGTGTGTCGTAGCCATCGGGCAAATGTAAGATTAATTCATGCACTCCAGCTAACTTGGCAGCAGCGACGATCTTGTCGGAATCGATTTCACTGAATCGACAAATATTTTCTGAAATACTGCCATCGAATAATTCGATGTCCTGCGGCAGATACCCTATATGCGGTCCAAGCTTAGCTCGGTCCCAGGCTGATACGTCGGCGTTGTCCAGTCGTACCTTACCGCCAACGGTAGGCCATATTCCCAATAATGCACGAGCAAGGCTGGACTTACCCGAAGCACTGGGGCCAACGATGGCCAGAGATTCACCCGCTGAAAGGTTGAATGAAACGTTTCTAACAGCTGGTACCTTGGAGCCGGGAGGGATTACAGTTGTTTTATCTACCGACAAGCTCCCCTTGGGCGCTGGCAAATCCATGGAGTCTTCAGTTGCCGGAATTTGTTCCAGTAATTCACCGAGTCGTTGATATTGGGATCGAGCAACGGTAAACCCCTTCCAGGTACCAACTAACATATCAATGGGTGCTAAGGCACGACCCAACAATAAGGATCCGGCAATCATCATGCCCGGCGATATTTCTTGTTGCAGAGCTAACAGAGCACCCAGGCCCAGCAACATTGATTGCATAATCATTCTGAAAGTTTTGGAGACGCTGGTAAGCACCGCTGCTTGCTTGCTGGCACTAGTTTGTAATTTCAAAACTTCGTCAGAACGCAGTTCCTGTGCTTTGCGGATATCCGCGGTCATACCCATTGCCGCAATTACCTCGGCGTTTTGGAGGCTTCGACCAACTTGGTTTCCTACCCAGTAAGCCTGTGAATTGGCATCTTGAAGTTTCTTACTAGTAACTATTTCGTTGACGTAAGCTAAAATCACCATCACGATGCCAGCAAATATTGCAGCCACCCCAAACCAGGGGTGGAACATGAACATGACCCCTACATAGATTGGGAACCAGGGAGCGTCAAAAAAGGCGAACAGACCATTTCCAGTTAGGAATTGTCGCAGGCCTGATAAGTCCGAATTAGCTTGCGCATTGGCCTTGCCGCCACTCAGCAAGGCGCGTTTGAAGGTGGCTTCGAATACCCGCTCGCTTAAGTCTTTCTCTATACGGTTACTGGCGCTGATGAGGATTCTGGAGCGCACCCATTCAAAACCACCAAGTGCTACCAACATACAAATAAGCAGTATTGTCAGCATGGCAAGCGTTGACATACTGCCGCTGCCAATTACGCGGTCATAGACCTGCAACATATAGATGACAGGTGCGAGCATCAGAATATTCACGGCTGCACTGAACACGCCAGCGTAGATGAAATAGCGTTTTATGGCCCAAAAGGCATCAAACAATTCCTGATATTGTTTTGTTTTTTCATTCTGTGTCATGTGCACTACTTATTTTAGGCGATCACAAAAATCGATTGATCCAGCCGAACAATCTTAGGTTCGGACGGGAACGCTTATCGTATCGATAATCAAGCAATTGAATTCGTATTAATTGGGTATCGGCTGGAGTTTTTCAACCCCCACCACTAGTTACGAAAAATTCACCAGCGTTTGAAGGCAACGCAATTAGTAAACGGATGGGCTAGCCGATGTTAAAGCTCCTGCCCGCCTTCGGCCAGTTTCTTCAGTGCAAGCAAGTCTACTATTAGTAAACTTTTAGGCCCATCTCGTTGAACTACACGTTGGTTTTGTAGTTTTTGAAATACACGAGTTACTGTCTCCCGACTAACATTCAGCATAATGGCGATTTCTTGGTGCGTAGGCGGATTGTTGATCGCCGAGGAGGCATCGACCCTTTGTTCTTGTTGATTTTCAGGGTCGGCGTCGGCTTTAGCGGTTTGCTTCCCTCCGTTTGGAACAAGATTCCAAAGTTGGCAGCAAACTCGCTGTGATACGTTAGGCAGCCCCAGTAGCGTGCGTTGCTGCGTCATCTGCCGCACTCTTGCAGCCAGTTTCTTGCCGAGCATATTTACCACGCTCGGGTGGCTTAGCATGATGTCTTTTAGGCTTTCGAGTGGAATATTTACTACAACTACCGGTGTCAGAGCGATTATATACTCTGGTTGAGTGCCTTGATCAAATAGACCCAATTCTCCGCAGAAATCGCCCGGTTCCATGAAGTAAAGCCCCACTTCCCGGCCGTCGATGGTAAAATCGACCCCTTGCAGACGCCCTTCGAATAGGAAGCACATATGCTCTTCACGAACACCTGCATTCAATACGATGCCACGCCGGGCAAACTTCTTAAGAGTAGACTGTTGAGCCAGCTGGTTAAGCAGCTCGCGAGGTAAGGGCTTAAAAAGAGGAAAGCTGCTTAATAGTTCGGGGGTTACCGCCATGAACTTCTGATCCAGATGTCACTGGGGCGGCGCTGTAGTCGCCGTTGGCTGTTATTATAAGTGCTTGAAACTTAATAGCAAATGGGAGTATTTTGGCTTCATGTGATTGGCGTCACTTGCTGTTAATTGGGTTTGGAGTACCTTCACCAGTTAACTAGGCAAGTTGTGTTTCCGCCTTATGATCATTCTCCTAGGAAGCAAGAGCAGCAAGAGAGATAGACAATGAAACCAAGCAAAATAGCGAGTATAGCTAGGCCCAATGGGTTCTTCGGCAGATTGATTCCAATCTTTGGTCGTTTTGCTGCCACAGCCGCCCTCATCTTATGGAGCGTTTCAGCACATCCGGCTAGCGCGGCAGCGACAGGAGAATCAGCGGTCGTGGGCGAAGTCAGCCTGGTGCTCGGTAAAGCCTACCTGTTGAGTGAAGGCAAGCCACGGAAGTTGGTCGAGACGGGCAGCCAGATTCACGCCAGCGACCAGATTCTGACCCAAACCAATGGCCATGTGCACATCCGCTTCGTAGACGATCATCTGGTGAGTGTGAGACCAGACAGTCAGCTTGAAATTATCAGCTACGACTATGATGCAGAACATCCCGAAAAGTCCTCAATCAAATTCAATCTGATTGAAGGCATTGCTCGCTCTATTTCTGGCGAAGGCGCGAAGGCAGCACGTTCTCGCTATCGCCTAAATACTCCGATTGCCGCCATCGGGGTTCGTGGCACCGACTTTGTGGTTAGCGTTTCCGAGCAGAGCACCCGGGCACTTGTGAATCAGGGGGCTATTGTTATGGCGCCTTTTTCGGAAGAGTGCTTGGCCTCGGCTATCGGGCCCTGTGCTACCAATGCTGTGGAGTTAACAGATAGCGCACTGCAGATGCTCGAATTTGAAGGTACAGCACTGGTACCGCGATTGATTCCGGCACCCCATGAAAGAGAGCCGGGTATCATGCGCGAAGAAGTTCAGCTTGCCTTGGCAGATAATACATCTCAAGGCGAGGGCAGAGCTGCTGATAACGATGCCTACCTGGAAAATGTCACTTCACTAAGAGCTACAGAACAAGCGGCTAACGACTTGCCCGAATTTACTCCCGATGAAGCGGTGGCGAGCTCGGAATTAACGAATCGCCAGATGGTATGGGGTCGTTGGGCCTCTGAGCCCAGCGCGCAGGAGCGTATAACTTTAACTTACGACGAGGCTAGAATTGGCCGCAAGGTTACCGTGGGCAATAGTGAATACCTGCTGTTTCGAACCGAAGGTCCTCGGCCTCAAGTCGGGCGGGGCTTGGGCCCAGTCAGTTTTTCTCTGGATAGTGCGCAGGCGTTTTACAATTCCGAAAGCGGTATCGTGGCGATGCAGGTGAACAGGGGAAATCTCGATATCGATTTCGATCAAAGTAGTTTCACTACCGAGTTAAATCTGAGCCATATCAGTACTGGTTTTGTCGACTTCGCAGCGAGTGGCACTATTTCTGATCGAGGCTATTTCAATGCGATTGCCGATACTCAGCGCCTTGCCGGCGCGGTTACTACAGATGGTAGCGAGGCAGGCTACTTTTTTGAAAAACAATTGGAAAACGGCAGCATCAACGGCTTAACGCTTTGGGATGCTAGATAGCCATGCAGTTCTCTTCCCTTTCAAAATCAGCACCAATTTTTTTGCAAAAATTACGGCATTTACTGCCTAGTGATGGGCGTTTGCTGGTATTGCTTTTGGCTGGGATTCTATCTGTTGCTCTAAATTTCACTTTTGGTGACGCGTTTAAAACCTTAGAAGAACGACTGGGCGTACTGGGTTGGACCTTAACTACAGACGACACCATAGAACAGCGCATCACGCTGGTCACCATCGATGAAAAAAGTCTGGCAGAAGTAGGCCCCTGGCCTTGGCCTCGACAGGAACTTGCGCGATTGGTCAATGCTATCGATGAGGCAGGAGCGCAGCTACAAATCCACGACGTGTTTCTCGCTGAGCCAAAGGATGGAGACACTGAATTAGTCGCTGCCCTGCAGTCAGCACGCGGCGCTGTGCTGGCGCAGGTGCCGATTTTACAGTCCGAGCAGGCGGCACGTGTGGGTGCGATGTCACATGCGGTATCTGCCGTTAGCTGTAGTGCAGGGGCATCTGGGGCCAGCAGTGGAATATCTCTGCCTAGCACTCAAAATTATATCGCCAGCCACGCTGGGTTTTCAGGAATTTCCAAGGGCCATATCGCGCCTATCGTAGCCAGCGATGGTTCTATCCGTCAGTTTCCGGCATTAATTTGCGTCGATGGCATGCCCTACCCTGCACTCGCTATTAGCGCTCTATTAGAGGCAACTAATAGCGTGGACTGGAGCGCCAGCATACGCGCTGACACGTCATTTTTTGGCCCCGAATATCGATTACAGCTCGATTCCTACCCTGGCCTTAACATTCCTCTCGATAGACAGGGCAATATCCGTATCTCCTATAAGGAAGCGCCGGATAATTTCCGGGCAGTTTCAGCTTCCGACGTAATGACAGGGAATATCGAGCCGGGACTATTTGAAAATACCTGGGTATTGGTTGGCGCAACCGCATTGAGTATCGGCGATATCGTGCCCACGCCCTACAGTGGAGTGACCCCCGGTGTCGAATTGCAGGCACGCATCTTGGGCAGTTTATTGGATGCACAGATGCCCTATACCCCGCGCTCCGCAAATTGGCTATTGGGATTTATTAGCATTTGCATTGCACTGGTTTTACTCAAACTGGCTGCAGCACCCGGCCGGGTGTCCGCCTATGGACTGCCTATCGCTGGCGTAGTCTTCCCCCTGCTTGTGTTGACACTGCATATTCAGATGCTGAGCCGCAGTGAAGTCTGGATGGGCTGGCTATTTCCCGCGCTGTATAGCCTGCTCGCTGCGAGCTTGCTGCTGCTGTTAGAACAGAGTCGTGTGAGAGTCGAGCGCAGTCGCGTGTATGGCAACCTAAGCAGCTATCTTCCGCTCGATGTTGCCAAAGAAATTGCCTATACATTGCCCAGTTCAGCGATTAACGCAAAGCGTTGTGATGTAACTCTATTGAGCGCAGATCTTCGAAACTTCGCCGCCTTTAGCGAGGCACGACCACCCGAAGAATCTGCTGCGGTATTACATTTCTTCTTTGTGCGCGCTACAGAAATCGTGGAGCATCACGGCGGCCGCGTACATGAGTTTAAAGGAGACAGTGTCCTAGCAGTCTGGGACGGCCACCATCGTGAAGCGGCACAACAAGCCTTGGAAGCGGCGCAGGACATGCAGAAGGCTATTGATCAAGATATGCTAACGCCGCAGTCAGCCAGTAACCTGGAGCCGCTGGCCTTAGGAATTGGTATTGAGCAAGGGCCTGCCTTAATTGGTTCCATAGGGCCTGCGCATCGCCGTAGTCACTCTTTGTTAGGTGACACAGTCACTATTACCTTACGGGTTCAAGAATTAACAGAAGAGCTAGCGCAACCCATCCTGATTGGGGAATGTGCTGCACGTCAGCTTAATGATCTTCAGCTTATCTCCCAAGGGAGCTACTTGCTGAGTGGTTTGCGAATTCCCCATACACTATTCGCACCAGCCATCTCAGAGCCGGCGCAGGCGAAGAAGAAAAGTGCTAGACGGATGCCGCCCAAGCTAAAAGTGGTTGCTGGAAGCGGAGATTGATGCCTTCATTTTTTCTGCCTTCTTAATCTTCTCGATTATTCGTCTATAGTGGCTCACAGTGAATTGCTGTGTTGTATCAATCGATGTGATCCCAGATAATCCCGCCATGTTTCATAATCGGTTTTTACTTGGCAAACTCAACGTCCCATCTGGGTTGCTAGGAACTATGCAGCGATTTTTTTACTATTCCCTTCACTTTATAGTCTCCTTTGGCCTTGCTACCTCCGCTTCGAATGCCAGCGCAGAATGCCCCGACCTGACGCCTTACTACCCCGGTGCTGATGTTAATTGGCCCTTGCTCAGCCAACAGCTCGAACCCTTGTCGTCAGAATGTCTAGAGAGCTCAGAGTTTTACGCACTATTGGGCGCTGCAAAGCTGAATAGCGGGAATATAGCGGACGCTTTTGAATCGCTGGAGCGGGCACTATTGCTAGAGCCGGGAAATGGCGCAGCGCAAATGGATTATGCACAGGCACTTTATCTGCAAGGTCAGTTATTCTCAGCATTGGAGATCAATGATGCCCTGCTTGGGCGTGAAGACTTACCAAGCAACCTACAGGCAATAGTTCTGCAACGCCAACGATCCTGGCGGGCATTAACTACCGAGCGCAGTGCTCAGCTGGATATACTGGCAGGCTTTGACAACAATCTAAATGGTGCGCCGGATCCTAGCCAACTCACGCTGACGCTCTCAGGCGAGCCCATCGTGCTGCTCCTGAATGAAGAATTCAGGCCCAAGAGCGGCCCCTATATGAATTTCCGCCTGGGGGGCCGCTATCGACAGCTTGGACCAAATTATCAACATAACTGGCTGACGGAAGTAAGGGGGCGACTAAGTGAGGATTCTGAGTCTGATTTACTGCAATTTGATAGTCGTTATGCCTTTATTAGGCCGGGGCGCAAACAGAGCTGGCAAGTAAGCACCGGTATTAGTCATTTGCAATTTGGTGGCAGCTCCCTTTATACAGGTGCCGATGTCAGTGCTCGGTATCAGCGGGCCAGTAGCTTAAGTTGCAAACCCTATTACCAGATGGCCACACAGTATCAATCTTTCCACAATCAGCGTCAGCTCAATGCGCTTGAGAGCAAGGCGGGCGTTGGCCTGAACTGTCCTAGGAGCAGCAGTTGGGGCAATCATCAGTTCAGCACCGAGCTAAGCCTACTATCCAACACAGCCATTGAGTCTGAGCGAGCCGGAGGTGATAGAGACGGTTGGCAAGCGAGCCTCGACTGGCAAATAGATCTGCCCCTTGGTGAATTTCGCAGTCAATTAGGTTACTCCCGCCTCAATGACACAGACGGCTATAGCCCACTGCTGGCCAATGGTGCGGAGCGCTGGCTGCGTCGTAGTTATTTGTTGCTACAGTACCGCAGGCCGCTATTTGAGGGCACAACTCTGCTCGTTAATATGTTCCATCAAGATCAGCGCAGCAATTTGGAGCTATTCCAGACAGTTGATAGCACCATAGAAATAGGAATTAGCCTCGCTCTATAGAAAAAGCTCGTTGCTTAGCTTCTGTAGGAAACTCCTGCAAAAATAGGGTGTTAGCGATCAAGATAGAGCGGATTTAATGCATAATTCGGTTGTTATATGCACGAATGCTAGGTAAACTCCGCGAGTTAATTGCACAGCTGCCGACACAAGGTCAGCAAGTGTAATGCTCAAGAATAGCAATTTCGGTAATTTCCTTTGGTGTGATTGGAATCACAAGCTAGGGAGACTGCCTTAAGTATGCTTGCAATACCGATATGTGGTCATACGCTATTTTTGGCATGTCTCGATCGGAACTAACAAAACTAGAACATTTCAAGGAGTCATAGATGGCTACAGCAGCAGAAACAACCTCAATAATCCAACTGGTAGTAGGTATGGTAAATGCCGCCCCCGGTGCGGACATTCTTGCCGAACTAGAAGCTATAGTTGATAGCGGTGTTACTATTGAAGAACTGGCGGAAGCCATTACTGAAAATCCAGCTTGGAGTGGCGATACTGGCCTTTTCCCAGATTTCTTGCCAAATGCAATTTTTGCAGATAGCTTTTTAACCCAACTTCTTGGTGGCGAAGTCACAGAGGAAGTTCTGACTGCATCTATTGACGCAATGACAGCTGATCTAAATGCAGGCACTTCACGTGGTGCAGCTATCAACGCTTCCATCGATGCACTTGCTGCTTCTACGGATCCTGATTTCGCTGATGCTGCAGCTGCCTTGGCTAACAAGACAGAGGTTGCTGAATACTACTCAGTAACAATAGCGCAAAGCTCCGAAAGCCTTGACGAACTGGTTGCAGTAGTTTCTGATGTTGATAGCTCGGACACAGCAGTAGCAGACGGCACAGCCGCTGCTGATGATGTAGCTGCTTCTCTTGTCCCTCTAGTTTCCAATCTTAACGACCTAGCCGAAGCACAAGTTGCCTTAGCTGCCTATTTATTGGCGGAAGGTCAGGATCCAGCTACTGAAGCTGCAGATCCAGCAACTACTACTGCTGCTCTACTTGGTCTAGCGGGTGTTGCCCTTGGCGACGTTGAAGCATCAATTGGCTTTGCAGGTTACGCCACGGCTAGTCCAGCGGTACAAGCTTCGCAATTAGCTGCAGAAGAAGCCGTACTTCAAGATGCTGTTGATACAATACAAGACACTCTTGACGATCTGAATGACGACATCGATGCTGTTACTGGTTTAGGTGCAGCATCTGCTGCATTGACTGCTGCAAACCTGGCTGTGCTAACTACTGGCGCAGCCCTAGCTCTAGATGACATAGCTTTGCAAGCTGCAGAAGATAGCTATAACTTGCTCGCCACTGCCGCTAAAGACATTGACGAAGTTGTCATGACTGGCGGTTTTGTCACTTCTGTTGAAGACGCAGCTGATGATAACTTGATCGAGACAACTACTGCTGGCGCATTAAAGCTTACCTTTGGTGTAACAGAAACAACGCATCCAGGTATCACAGCAATGTTGGCAGCTTATGTTGCTAACAATGCAGCTCAAAAAGCTTCAGATACTGCCGGAACTGATGCATCTGATAAACTGCTGTCGGCGCAATTGCTTGACGTAGGTGCTGCTGCTGACGCGACTAGATCTATTGTTGGTGCGTTAACTACTGGTGCAGTAGATGCTGACTTTCCTACTCAGGCAGAAATTACGGCTCATGAAGCTGGGCTAATAACTGCTGAAGAGAACGGTCGTGCTGCTTTGATCGCGGATATTACTGCTGTGACTCACACCGGCGTAGCTGGTGGTGATGTTGCTGCTATTGCTGCTGTTGATGCTCTATTGGATGCGGCTGTCATTGCGGAGTTTATCTCTGCAGGTGATCAAGTCACTATTCAAGGCCTTTTTGATGCAGAGCTTGCAGGCGATAGTGCCCTTCTTCTACCAGCGGCTAAATCCGCTGCTAGCGATGCCGTTGATGCAGCATTAGAAGCTTCTAATGCTGCTGGTGATCTGGCGCTATACCAGGTTGCTATAGGCAATTACGTAGGATTAGAAGTTGGCGATAACCCACTTATCGATGCCCTAGACGTACTGGTTGATCCGGTTACTGGTACATTGACAGTTGCACAAGCTGCCGTCGATGACCTAGCTGAGCTTGTTGAAGCCCAGAATACAGTAGGCGCGACATACCTTGCTGCAAAAGCGCTTGAGGCGGCCGTAACTGCTGCAACAGCTGTACTTACTGCTGAAGACGTCGTTGTAGCAACGGTTGCTGATGACCTGACTGCCACAGAAGATAACGATGTTTATCTACTTGGCACTGCAGGCGGCGATATCGACGACTTCGGAGCTGAAGGCGACGATGCAATCTTTATCGGTACTGAGACTTATGTGATCAATACTGGTGATGTTGATGATGATGGCGATGACACTGTTCTCGAAATCTTCATCTCCGAGTCTGTAGGTGGCGACACAACAATTTCCGTTGAAACCTCTGTATTCGGTAGCAATGCTGCAGTTCCAGAAGTTATTGAAGTTGTGCTTACTGGTGTTGCGGCTGCCGATGTTGTTCTTGCCGATAGTGGCCTCCTTTCTGTCGCTTAAGAAGGTTAGCTTACAAGGTGAACGATTGTTCGATTTAAGGACAAGCAAGTAGCCTGGGTATCTGATTCAAGATACTGCAAATTGAAGACCCTCAGTCTGTAAGGACTGGGGGTTTTTCTTTTGGAAATAGAGGGACACTAACAATTTAACAACTTAATGGCGTGTTGAGAGTCTCTTGACTAGAATCATTACATGCCAAGGATTGGTCGATTACATATACCGGGTGGGTACTACCACCTAATGGGGCGAGGCCTCGAGCGTCGGAATATCTTTCGTGAAGAAGTAGATAAGTACGATTTTCTTGAGCGCTTTGGTAAAGCACTTGATCGCAACGAAATGCAATGTTTCGCCTGGGCCTTGATGTCCAATCACTACCACTTGTTGGTTAGAGTCCACGATAAACCGCTGAGTAAACTGATGGCCTCGGTGCTAGGTGGTTACGCAAGCGCCTACAACCGACGAAACAGACGAGTGGGCTATGTGTTTCAAAATCGCTATAAATCCATTCTCTGTGATGCAGACGATTATCTTCTAGAACTAATTCGCTATATTCATTTAAACCCCCTCCGGGCTGGCATGTTGCCAGACTTAGATGCACTGGGTCGTTATAAATGGACAGGTCACGCTGGGGTATTAGGCAGACACAAGCAAAAGTGGCATAAAGTGGATGCGGTTCTAGGCCTTTTTGGGCACAAGATCGGAATTGCTAGGAGAACCTATAGTTGTTTTATTAGTGAAGGCATAGACAGGACGCAGCGCGAGGATTTCGGTGGAGGTGGCTTAATTCGCAGCCACGGCGGGTGGGAATCGTTGGCTGGATTTCGGAAAGAGCACCAATTTTGCATTGGTGACGAGCGCATTCTCGGTGGAAGTGATTTTGTAGAGAAAGCACTGGGCCATGATAAGTTGGCAGTTACCGGTAAAACTTCATTGGAGCAGCGTGGCTGGACATTAGAAAAATTAATCCAGCGGCTTAGCGATAACTTTGGAGTTAGCGAAGCGATGCTCTTATCAAAAGCACGATCAAATGACCTTTCGGTGGTGAAGTCTCTTATTAGTTATTGGGGGACACAGGAAATCGGGCTTAGTTGTCGAGAAATCGCTCTACGGCTAAACATCAGTCAGCAGGCTGTTTCCAGCTGGGTTGTGAAAGGAGAAGCATACTGCGAACGCGAAAAGCTAGTGTTTGAAGAAGAACTGCGCTTAAGTTGTTAAATTGTTAGTGTCCCTCCGAAAAACTAAAGCGTAGAATTGTGCGTCTAAGTAATAGTTCTGTAATTCCCTCGTTTGATCTGTCAACGGAAGAGCAATATGCCAATGCATAAACAGATTCAATCACTGTTAAAACGGGCGAGCCTTACCCTAATCGGCTGCGTTGCTATTGTGGCCCATGCACAAGATTCAGGAGATCACTCCCCTGTGTTTGTTGGCGCGAATAACACTCAGAGCCTTACCTTGTTTGACGACGTAGAAACTGCAGAGAGCCGCGGTAGACCTGTGGGTCGAACCACTCGAGAGGGCCGAGCTACTACCGCCGAGCCAGAATTTACCCTAGTCGGCGTTTCGCGGCTTGGTGATAAATACTCAGCAATATTGCGCGCGAAAGACGGGGAAAGCTTCATAGTGAAAGCAGACCCATCCGTGATAACTCTCATACCCGAACACAGCGACTACGCAATCGTTGATGTCACCACCGCTAGTGTGTCTATCCGCTACCCGAGCAATAATGCCTGCATCGAATTTAGCGACCGCGGTGTGAGTTGTAGCAACGCTGCAAACATCGCTGAGCTCGTGCTCGCCAATGGCGAGCCATTAGCGGCGAGAAATCCCGCTAGAGAATTAGCCGCAGAAGCCTCGACCGCTACAGGTGAGGAGATAATTGAAGGGCAGGCTGTTCCAGGCAATCCTTTTGAGGCGCTTAGAAATGGCCGGCGCGGTGATACCCTCAATGTAGGAACGGACGCAACTAGCACCAGTGGCGCTAGATTTACCCCGCGTCGTATAGACCCTGAAGATGTTCCCGAGGGCAAGCGTATTGTCGCAACCCCTTTCGGTGATAGACTGGTTGACCAATAGATAGTAGCTAGCGTGCGGGTAGCCACTAAAACTAGTTGTCGGGTGCAGGTGTCAATTGGAAGGCCATTGAAAGACCAATCCACTATTTCTCCTTCTATCTCACTATCCATTTCAGTAGTGTGTTACAACTCCAGCGAAGAAGAGTTGAAAGTTCTAGTTGAATCGACACTCAATGCAATCCAAATACTTAAGGCTTCTGTAAGCCTTTCACCGATACCGGTCTATCTGATCGACAATTCGGAAGAAGACAATCTCTCCCTAAAACCATTTACTCGCCTGCAAACACAGGCTGAAGGTGTGAATGTGCAGCTGCATCTCCTTCATGGTCACGGCAATGTTGGTTACGGTGCTGCACATAATCTTGTCATAGAAAAATTAGACAGCGACTATCACCTATTGCTAAACCCAGATTTGAAACTAGACCAGAATTGCTTGGAAGCCGGCATTTCCTATCTTACCGAGAACGAAAACGTGGTAATGGCAAGCCCCTTTGCGGCGTATGAAAACGGAGAGAAGCAATATCTTTGCAAGCGCTATCCAAGCGTATTTACGTTTATCGTGCGAGGCTTCTTTCCGAGATTTCTTAAAAATCTTTCTGCAAAGCGACTAGCAAGATTCGAGATGAGAGAGCTGCCCGAAAGCTGCCCTACAACAAACATTCCAATAATCAGCGGTTGCTATATGTTGTGTCGCACAAAAACTCTACAAGGGCTAGGGGGCTTTGACGAAAAATTCTTCCTCTACTTCGAGGACTTCGACCTATCCCTGCGTATGGCTACTCTAGGTGAGATTGCCTATGTCCCAGCTATGCGAATCACCCATGCTGGAGGCAATGCGGCACGAAAAGGGTGGAGCCATATAAAAATGTTTGTGCGATCGGGGATTCGTTTCTTTAACAACCATGGCTGGTGGTTGTTTCGACAGTCGAGTTAAGAGAATGAGAAATAGGATTTCTTTTCGTAATTTCCTAGCATTGGTGAGTCAGAACTATTATTCAATCTAAAAGAAAAATACTAATAACCGGCGCAACAGGCTTCATAGGTTTGGCGCTATGCCGTCGTTTGCTTGAGGAGGATTTCGATGTTCGGGTCTTACTGCGCAATCCTGCCAAGATCGTCCTACTGTCTTCGTCGATAATCGCGGAGCCAGTATTGGGAGACTTACACGACCAGCAGAGCTTGGTAGAGGCCTGCGCAGGCGTTGATACTATCTTGCATCTGGCAGGTGTGGCGCATGTGAGCAGAACCACGAAGGGTGATGATACAAATGTTGTAGGTAGTGAAAATCTATTAAAAGCCGCAGTCCAGCAGAACGTCAGACGCATAGTCTTCCTCAGTAGCAGTTTGGCAAATGCCGCCGCAGCTAATAGCGGAGACATTACGGCCTACGGAAAGGGAAAACGGACTGCGGAGCTTCTCATGCTGGAGGCGGCAGATAGAGGCCAAATAGAAGCACTCATCCTGCGCCCTGTAAATGTCTACGGAGTAAAGATGAAGGGCAACATCGCTAGTATGATCTCGATGATTCATCGAGGGCGACTGCCTCGCTTGCCGGCCTTAAGCAGCAAGATCTCTTTGCTCGGCGTTGAGGATCTGGCAAGCGCTATTTTATTGGCTGCAAATTCCGATCTGACGTCTCGAATCTATACGGTGACTGATGGCCAGGAATACCCGATAGCAGCTATCGAGGAGGCCATATATAGGTGTCTAGGAAAGAGATTGTCGAGGTGGAGAACACCAGCTGTGATATTATATGCAGCCTCGGTACTGGCGGGCGCCATGGCTAGACTGCGCGGACGAGATACCGGTATTAGTAGTCGGACCTATCGAAATCTAACTGCTGATAATCTCTTTAAGAATGAGGATATCTGCGCGGAGTTGGGGTTTCAGCCCTCGCAAAACTTGTATCAGGTACTTCCGAAAATAGTAGGTGATATTGTCTCAGAGACTAACTCGGCCATATCTCGATAAAGAACTGAAGTAGAAGAAGGAAAGAGGAAGAAGAAACCAGATGACAAAAGGAATAATACTGGCTGGGGGCAGTGGCAGTCGCCTACATCCGATGACACTAGCGGTCAGCAAGCAGTTAATGCCGGTATACGACAAGCCAATGATTTACTATCCGCTATCGACACTTATGCAGGCGGGTATTCGCGAGATTCTAATCATTACCACACCCGAAGATGCGGCCGTCTATGAGTCGCTCTTGGGCGACGGCCGGAAATGGGGTTTGGATATCTGTTATCGGCAACAACCCAAGCCAGAGGGCCTAGCTCAGGCATTTTTAATCGGCGAAGAGTTTATTGGCGACAGCAGAGTCTGTCTGGTGTTGGGTGACAATATCTTCTATGGCAATAGAATTGAAGACACGCTCAAGAGCGCAGTCGAGCAGAAAGAAGGCGCCAGTGTATTTGCCTACTATGTAACAGATCCAGAGCGTTATGGTGTTGTTGAGTTAGATGAACAGAACAACGCGATTGGTCTGGAAGAAAAGCCTGAGCATCCAAAATCTCACTACGCTGTGACGGGTTTGTATATGTACGACAACGATGTTATCGACATTGCCAAGTCGATTAAGCCATCGCCACGCGGGGAGCTGGAAATTACAGATATAAACAAAGCCTATCTAGAGCGTAAAGCACTTAAGGTGGAGCTATTCGATCGCGGCACGGCTTGGCTGGACACGGGAACCATACAATCATTGTTAGATGCTGCAAATTTTATTCGCGTCTTAGAAGAGCGTCAGGGGCTGAAGATTGGCTGTCCCGAAGAGATCGCGTATAGGCAGTCGTTTATCGATGAAAATCAACTTGAAAGTTTGGCGAAATCTTTGGGGAAAAGCGGTTACGGCCAATATCTTCTACAGCTACTCGATCAGAGACATTGAACTAATAAATTGTTTACGTAGTAATCTTCCATGAAAATAATCGAAACGTCCATTCCCGATGTGTTGCTCCTAGAACCAATAGTGCACGGCGATGCCCGTGGCTATTTCATGGAAACTTTTCGTGAAGCTTGGTTTAAAGAAAATGGAATCGATCTGCGCTTCGTGCAGGACAATCAAAGTCGATCTGTGCAAGGCACGCTGCGCGGACTGCACTATCAGTTGAAGCAACCACAGGGGAAACTCGTCCGCGTCGTTTCTGGTGAGGTATTCGATGTTGCGGTCGACATGCGTAAAGACTCAGCAACGTTTGGGCAGTGGGCTGGCGATATTTTGTCTGCACAGAACAAGCGGCAGCTATGGGTGCCACCTGGATTCGCCCACGGTTTCTATGTGCTCAGCGAGACAGCCGAGCTGTACTACAAATGCACCGACTATTATTGTCCGGAGCATGAGCACAGCCTGCTGTGGAATGATCCCGCGGTCGGCATCGAATGGCCTCTGCTGAATGATTCACCCTTACTATCCGGCAAGGATGGAGCGGGTCGCTTGTTGGCTGAAGCTGCGCTCAGCCTATGACCTCCTCCCTCATCGTTGCAACGGGCGCTACGGGACAGTTGGGACAGACACTATCGCGGTTATGGGCCGAATCCCCTTTACCTCAATACCAACTCGAAGCGTTAGATCGGTCTGAATTGGACATTAGCCAGGCGGACAGGGCTATTGCGGTCTTATCTGAGCTAAAACCTGCAGTCATAATCAATGCGGCAGCCTATACGCAGGTAGACAAGGCGGAATCAGATAGCAGCGCTGCGCATCTAGTGAATGCTGAGGCAGTGGGCAGAATAGCGGCCTGGTCGGCACAGAACAATGCCAAGCTAATTCATATTTCTACAGATTTTGTCTTCGACGGGTCAAGCACGACACCCTACAGGCCCGATCATCAGACCAATCCTCTGGGGGCCTATGGTGCCTCCAAATTGGCTGGCGAGCATGAAATCCAAACTCAGGCCAAGCAGTGCAGCGCGATAATCCGTACCTCCTGGCTGTACTCCGAATATGGAAATAATTTCGTAAAGACTATGCTGCGATTGATGGGGGAAAGAGAGCAACTTTCTGTCGTTAATGATCAGATCGGTTCACCGACCTCTACCCATGGGCTGGCCGCTCTAATCTTTGCTATGATTCCGAAAGATAACTATCAAGGGGTCTATCATTGGACTGATGGCGCTAGTATTAGCTGGTATGAGTTCGCGCAAGAGATACAGGATCAGGCAATACAAGCAGGGCTGCTGAGCAAGGCAATTCCGATTAGTCCAATTTCGACCAGCGAATATCCAACAGCTGCTCAGCGTCCTGCTTATAGTGTATTGGATCGTAGTCGAGCTAAGGCAGAGTTTGAATGTCCTGTTGAGGATTGGAAGGGGCAATTAAATCTAGTGATAAAAGAACTAGCCAGCAAATAAATAAAGCGATCTAGTCGAATAGAAAGAGATTAAGTTAATGGCGAATTTATTGGTAACCGGTGCTGCCGGCTTTATAGGCACAAGCTTCGTCAACTACTGGCATAGCTCAAATCCGCAAGATAAAGTAATTGTACTCGATGCATTAACTTACGCAGGCAACAAAAATAATCTTGCAAATCTTCTCGGCGAGGAATGGTTCGAATTCGTTCATGGCTCCATCTGTGATCAAGCCTTAGTCGACTCCCTGCTTGTTGAACATGATATCGATACGATTGTTCATTTCGCGGCGGAGAGCCATGTGGATAGATCAATAACGGGCCCCGATGCCTTCATCGATACAAATATTGTCGGCACGCATTGCTTATTAAAAGCAGCGAAGAAATTTTGGATCGAACAGGGCGCGAAAGCAGATCATCTATTTCATCATGTCTCCACCGATGAAGTGTATGGCACATTAGCTGCGGATGACCCTGCGTTCTCTGAAACTACTCCCTATGCACCTAACTCTCCTTATGCGGCGAGCAAGGCATCTTCCGACCATCTGGTGCGCTCCTATCACCATACGTTCGGATTGCGGGTTACCACTAGCAACTGTTCCAATAACTATGGACCGTATCAGTTTCCGGAGAAGCTATTACCAGTTTGCATCCTGAACATACTGGCCGGTAAGGACTTACCTATCTATGGCGATGGTCAGCAGATTCGAGATTGGCTGTTTGTTGATGACCACAATCGCGGCATCGAACTAGTCATCAAGAGAGGTCGACACGGCGAGACCTACAACATCGGAGGCAACAACGAATGGGCGAATTTAGACGTCGTTAACTTGCTGTGCGAACTCATCGATAGACGCTTCGAAGCGGACAAGGAATTAGCCTCTAGATTTCCTGACTCCCCTTGTGCGAGAGGAGAACCCGCAAAGTCTCTGATTACCTTCGTGACAGACAGGCCCGGCCACGATACGCGCTATGCCATCAATGCCTCGAAGATCTCGACGGAGCTTGGCTACGACCCAGTTGAAAATTTCGATTCTGGCCTCAACAAGACCGTTGACTGGTATCTTTCGAACGAGGCGTGGTGGAGTTCCATTCAGGACGGATCGTACAGGCAATAGGGCCTTTACTCCCCCCCCGTCGATATTGAGCCTGGAGTCACACACTTATGACGACTACTTGGCTAGAGTCAGCTAAATTGGGACGCTCAGAAGAAATTCGAAGCGTCACGGTCTACTAGTCTGAGTAAACCGTATTTGTGCTGGCGCGTTAGTATTTACTTGTCGCCCAGAACCGACAGCCACCTGTTTAGGACAATTTCGATTTAGACCTATGCTCCGAATCTACAAACTATGCTTAAGCCTAGCTGCGCTGATCTTATTGTCAGAGCAGGTTTCTGCCTTCGAGATCGATGGCGGCAAGTGGCCAACTGGCGAGATCGAGTTCTTCGTCGATATGGACGGAACAGCTGCGAGTGGTATCACTTGGAACACGGCCTTTATCGCCGCAATGAACGATTGGAATAAAGAGACCTCGTTCAATTTTATTCTACGCGAAGCCAACCGAGACCCCTGCGCTAACGATGGCCTCAATAGCGTCGACTTCGGCGATGACTTTTGTGGAACAGAGTTTGGGGATAGCACTCTTGCTGTGACGGTGCGCAGATTCAATGCCTCGATACTTGGTGCGCCTGCAATCTCTGAAGCCAATATAATTGTAGATCAAAACAAAGAATTTAATGTCTATGATGGCAATTTGGTACAGTTCGGCATACAGGGCCTAGACTTTCGTCGTGTTGCACTGCATGAACTAGGTCATGCGATTGGCTTAGACCATGAGTCGGAAAATCTGGCGATAATGGCGCCTACCATTGGTAATCTGGATAGACTGCAAACCGATGATATTGCGGGAGCAGAAGCGCTCTACGATGGCGTGATAAATTGTGCTGTTAGCGAACTTGCATTCGGTTCAATCAACAATGCTCTGGATGCTAATGATTGCACTGTGAGCGAATTACTGCCCGGCAGTAACGACACCAGTCCAATCGACCTGTATCGATTTGCACTAACAAACGCTGCAACACTAAGTCTTGATATGACCTCGATGACATTGGATTCGGTGCTATTGATAGCGGACGAGAATCTGCAAGTCATCGGCTTTGACAATAAATCGGGCAACGAATGTGATTCGTCACTGACGCAATTCTTGCAACCGGGCAGTTATTTTCTGCTAGCGAATACATTCGATACTCCGGTTCAGGACGAATGCGGAAATTCGGGGGACTATAAGATAAACGCAGTCCTCAGTAGCGGCGGGTTAAATCCCCTAGGTTCGAGCGCGAGTCTCACAGGTGCGTCAGTCAATGCGACCTTCAGTGGTGGCATTACTTCAAATAATGGGGCGAGCTTTACTAATCAGTTTAGTCCCAGCGCATCTCTGGATATCACTGCACAGATAGACATCGATCCTCAACATGTAGGCCAGGCCGGCTTCCTCGTTATCGCCGCAGTCGTCGATGAACAAATTCTTTTTCTGAACGAGCAGGGCCAGTTCGTCGATTCTGCAGCAAACCCCGGTGTTATCACTCGAGCTAGTAACAAGATCCTGACAGCCGTCGAGGAACTTACCGTAGTCGAGAACCTCGTCCCCGAGTCGCTAGGGATCACAGAGATAGTGGTGGGTTTCTTCTTCGGCTACGGACTTAACAGCAGCCCTGCCCAGTTGTATTACCATCAGGCTCCTCTGAACCTGATTATCGCCCCTTAGAACATCACATTGACTTTTTCTTGAGCCTCGTAAAAAACGCCGAAAACTCGTATTCCAGAGTGGCTCAATAAGCGGTATAATGCGCCTGCATTTTTTCTGGCACATTCGGCTGAAGTCGCGTAATAGTACCGCGAAGCCGGTATTTAGCGGTTCTCGGGTCGATCCAGAGCTTATATCCCACGATTTACACACTAAAAGGAGCTATTTCTGTGCAATCAGAGACTGCCAAAACTCGTCTGCTCGTACTCGCGCTGATGAATCTAAGTTTCATGGCTTTAAGCAGCAATGCCGCTGCGCAGCAATCCATCGAAGACAATGTTCGCCCAGTAGGACAAGTCTGCTTAGCAGGACAGTCCTGCGTTGGCTCAACCGCAGGTACCGCAAATACTGTGGCTCCAGCGGCATCTACTAGCATTGCGGCCCCAGCTGCCGCGGTAGTTGAAGAAGTCGTGGAAGTAGTAGCGGCTGCCACTGAAGTCGCTGCATTCGATGTCGAGTCTACCTACCAGATGAGCTGTTTTGCCTGTCATGGTACTGGAGCGGCAGGCGCACCTATTATGGGTGACGCAGACGCTTGGACTGAAAGAATGACTAAGGGAATGGATGCCGTAATGGCGAATGTGGTGAATGGCCTAAACGCGATGCCACCCAAAGGCCTATGTATGACTTGCAGCGACGATAATTTACAAACCCTCGTCAGCTATATGTCCAGTCAGTAAGCATTAAGGTTTGTAGCTGTAATATCGTAATACAGAGAATCCAGAATTTAATTAAATGAGTAAGGAGTTAAACGTGTTAACTATTAAGAAAGTAATAATGTCAGCCATGTCTAAAGTAGGCCTATTCGTGTTGGTTGCATCTTTTGCAACTGCAATTTCAGCTGACAATTCCCAGCAGCAAGTGCAGCTGGCACAATTGACAGACGGTTTTGACGCAGAAGCTACCTATATGATGTCTTGCTTTGCTTGTCACAGCACAGGTGCAGCAGGCGCGCCAAAGGTTGGAGATGGTAACGCCGATGCATGGGCTCCACGCATGGAGAAGGGTATGGACGCCGTAGTCGCAAACGCTATCAACGGTTTGAATACTATGCCGCCAAAAGGCCTATGCTTCACTTGCACAGACGAAGATCTGGCAGCTCTTGTTGCGTACATGGTCAGTAGCAGCCAATAAGCCGCTAACTGATTTAGAAAAAATGAGCTGCTCGCAGCTCATTTTTTTTGCCTAGCGATTACCGAAAAAATTCGCTATTCAAGGCGTTTTGATCTATTTCCTTACTATACAAATAGATCTTAGCGCTCATGTCTCTTGCTACCATTCAATCTCGTGCCCTCCTCGGCGTCGATGCTCTCGAAGTCACGGTGGAGACACACCTGTCAAATGGACTCCCCGCATTCGCGATAGTTGGCCTTCCCGAAACTGCAGTTAAGGAAAGTAAGGAAAGGGTCAGGAGTGCCATTATAAACTCTGGCCTGGAATTTCCGACTCGCCGTATCACCGTCAACCTTGCCCCTGCCGATTTACCAAAGGCAGGCGGCAGGTACGATCTCGCTATTGCGCTCAGTATTCTCATTGCCTCCGGGCAGTTAGAACGATCGAGGCTTGAGAACATGGAAGTACTGGGTGAGCTCGCCTTGGATGGAAGCATCCGTGCGGTGCAGGGGACAGTCTGCGCTATCCTCGCTGCAAAGAAGCAGGCGAATAGGATTCTTCTGCCGGCTGCGAATCGAGAGGAACTAGTCTTAGTTGCCTACAAGCAGAGCTACAGCGCGAGTAGTCTGTCGGAACTATTCCAGGCATTAACTCGGGGAATGCCCGTCCCCGAATTTCCTCGAAGAACAAAAAAGAGCTTAGCCGAACCGCACTATCAAGATAATTTTAGGGAGATCAAAGGACAGACATTCGCCAAACGCGCTGTGCAGATCGCAGCAGCCGGCGGGCATAATTTGTTGATGATAGGCCCGCCCGGCAGCGGCAAGACATTGTTGGCGAATCTGCTGATCGGTTTGCTGCCTAGCTTGTCTGAGGCAGAGGCACTCGAAGTAGCAACCATCAAGTCTGTTGCCCGACAGCCATTTCAACAATGTGACTGGTCAGAGCGGCCCATTCGCAGCCCCCACCACACGGCAACTAGCGTTGCACTTGTCGGTGGTGGCAATCGAGCCAGCCCTGGGGAGATAAGCCTAGCGCACCGAGGCGTATTGTTTCTGGATGAATTGAGTGAATTCAAGCCTAGTGTATTGGATGCATTAAGAGAGCCCCTCGAGTCCGGAGAGATAACGGTAAGTCGTGCGAACTACCGGGTAAAATTCCCGGCAAATTTTCAGTTGTTGGCGGCAATGAATCCCTGCCCCTGTGGCTACGCCAGTGATCCTCACATTGAGTGTCGCTGCACCGAGGAACGCATCAACCGTTATCTTGGCAAGATATCGGGGCCCCTACTCGACCGCATAGATATTGTCATCGAAGTGCCCGCACTTTCGCAGGTCGAGCTGTTGATGGAAGCGGACGATGATCTGAATTGGGGCGAGGTGCGCGTTAAAATTGATCTCTGTCGAGAAAGTCAAACTCGTCGGGCAGGCAAGCTCAACTCGGAGCTGCATTTGGCAGAGCTTAAGAAGTATTGCAACTTAGACGAAGAGCAGCGGGCGGGGTTAGCTAACATTATGGACAAGCTATCCTTGTCTGCGCGGGCAACGCACAGGGTCATAAAGATGGCCCGTACTATTGCCGACTACGAGGGCAATGCAACGATTGCCGAGCGAGATTTGATGGAGGCGATTGGCTACCGTCGCTGCCAGATCAGCAAACTACTTGCTCGTTGATTGCTCTTCGAACTGATCCATCTTCTCCGTGAGTTCGCTAAGAGACTCCTCCAACTCCTTAATACGCTTCTCGGCGCGCTTCAATGCAGTGCGCTGCGCATCAAACTCCTCACGGCTCAATAGATCCAAGCCTGCAAAGCTGCTCTTCAGCAATTGCTCCATTTTGGTGCGCAGCTCTTCACGAACTTCTCCGGCTATGGGGATCATTGCGGAGAGGCGGGCACTGAGGTCTTCGACAAATTTATTGTTGAACATTACCGCTAACTCTAGTCATTCATGGGGGCTTCAGGAGTGGCAACGAAGTACGCAGCCGAAAATTGTCACCCATTCTATCATCAATTTTGGCGCTGCCTGCTTTGCGGCCATCGGTCTCACCATCCTCAGCTACCGAAGAGTACAGCCTCGGTGATCGCTTAAACCTCAATCTTCGCCCCAAGATCAAAAAGCGCACCGGGTTGGGGCACAAAACACGGCGACGCACTGAGACTGTTCAAAAATTTTGCTATGGAAACCTAAATTGAGGCCATTGCGGTGCGGAAAATCGGCGTTCTAGATAACTTTCGATAGCTGGCACGACCCCTGCATGGAGCAGTATAAGTTGTAGGAATTTAAGCAGAGCAAAAACAGCTAAGGAGCAAACAATGAAGTTAGTCACGGCTATTATCAAGCCATTCAAATTGGACGATGTCCGCGAGGCGTTATCTGAAATAGGCGTACAAGGCATTACCGTAACAGAAGTTAAAGGATTTGGTCGCCAGAAGGGCCATACCGAATTGTACCGTGGTGCTGAGTATGTAGTTGATTTTCTACCGAAGGTGAAACTAGAAGTAGCAATTGCTGCGAGCCTGCTTGATCAAACTCTAGAAGCGATCACAAAGGCGGCAAATACTGGAAAGATTGGCGACGGTAAGATTTTTGTTGCAGATCTAACCCAGATCATTCGTATCCGTACTGGCGAGACTGGCGAAGAGGCTGTCTAGATTCAGCGGCAGGCGAACAGACTTCAAGTGCAGTAGTAAGAGTTAAACAGATAAATATCGGCCTACGCTATGCCAAAGAGCAGAGCAACAAGTAGACCGATGAACCGGAGGTAAAAGGTGGAAAACCAAATTTTCGAATTGCAGTATGCGATGGATACGTTCTATTTTCTCATTTGTGGCGCGCTGGTTATGTGGATGGCGGCGGGTTTCACAATGTTGGAAGCGGGGCTAGTTCGCTCTAAGAACACCACAGAAATTCTCACAAAAAACGTCGCGCTGTATGCGATCTCCTGCACTATGTATTTAGTATGCGGCTACATGATCATGTATGACGGTGCGTTCATGTTGAATGGCATCGCCGGAGGTGAAGATCTAGTAAGCTCTGCCTTGGCAGCTTCAGCCGAAGAGGGCTTCGATGGCGGTGCGGTATATTCCGATGCTTCGGACTTTTTCTTCCAAGTAGTGTTTGTTGCTACGGCGATGTCAATAGTTTCAGGTGCAGTCGCTGAGCGAATGAAACTTTGGTCGTTCCTTATTTTTGCAGTCTTCATGACTGGCTTTATCTATCCAATGGAAGGTAGTTGGACTTGGAACGGCGCTGATGTATTTGGCATGTTCAATCTCGGTGAGCTTGGCTTTTCTGATTTCGCGGGTTCTGGCATCGTGCACATGGCTGGTGCTGCAGCTGCCATTTCAGGCGTAATCTTACTCGGCGCACGTAAGGGAAAATATGCTGCCGATGGTTCAGTGAGACCAATCCCTGGTGCGAATCTACCACTTGCCACGTTGGGTATGTTCATTCTTTGGATGGGTTGGTTCGGGTTCAACGGCGGCTCAGTACTGAAGCTAGGTGATATCTCCAGTGCTAATGCCGTTGCTATGGTATTCCTTAATACCAATGCAGCAGCAGCCGGCGGACTAATAGCCGCACTAATTACTGCGCGCATCATGTTCGGAAAAGCTGATCTGACAATGGCTCTTAACGGTGCGCTGGCCGGACTTGTTGCTATTACTGCCGAGCCGTCAACGCCAACACCTCTATTGGCCACTCTGTTTGGAGCAATGGGTGGCGTGCTGGTTGTGTTCAGCATTATCACACTGGACAAATTCAAGCTCGACGACCCGGTCGGTGCAATCTCGGTACACGGCAGCTGTGGCTTGCTTGGTCTGCTACTAGTCCCTTTAACCAACGATGCTTCAACATTTGTCGGGCAGATTGTCGGTGCTCTTACAATCTTTGTCTGGGTGTTTGTCACTAGCGGCATAGTTTGGTTTGTAATCAAGGCAATCATGGGTCTTCGAGTTACTGAGGAAGAAGAAGTGGAAGGCGTCGATATTTCCGAATGTGGAATGGAAGCTTATCCAGAATTCGTTAATCAGTAAGGATTTAAAGAACAACTCTCCATTAGGGTATAACTTCACCTAGCGCCTTTGTTTTCAAAGGCGCTTTTTTTTGTCTTGAATCCGGTTATTTTTGTGGGAAACCCACTTCGCAATTTCTAATATTCAACGTCAGCAAGCACTGATTTGTGAACAATCTCACAAGAGTATTGTGTAAAGCCGAGTATGCTCGCTGAATGCAAGTCTCAGAACCTTCCAGTAATCCAGAACGCTATGCAGCGGACAATCTATTGCGGCTAAGCTGTGCGGAGCTATTGCTCGGCATGTTTGTCTTCGAATTGGATTGTGCATGGTCGAAGACACCTTTCCCGATGGGAGGATTTCATCTCAAGAATGTTGAAGATATTGAAACTCTCACGAAGTATTGTAAGCACGTAGTCATCGACACGAACAAGGGAGTACAGCCGCGGGAAAGGCGAAAGGATCAGCTGACGATTCTAAGTAGTGCGCGACGAGCTGCACCCGAATCTAGCTCGCTTAAGATTGATCGTAATGCCTACCCAGTTACTCGATCTATAAAACAACAAATAGACAAGGCTCATCGAGTGCATCTCACACTCAAAGCGGACTTTGCGGAGCAGGCTCTTGCGGTTCGCAAGGGTGCGAAGATGGACTTGCCTCTACTAGAGAAGTCGATGGTTGGAATAATTGATTCGGTTATCGCTAATCCGCAGACGCATATTTGGTTGTTGAACACAGACCCCGCAGATAGAACAGATACAGACTACTGTGTCCGTGCGGCAATTTGGGCAGTAGTGCTAGCGAGGCAGGTAGGACTGCCCACTCGAGAAATAAAAATTCTATTTATGGGCACACTACTAGCTGATATTGGCCTGCAATTATTGCCCGAGAGACTAGTCAACAAACGGGGCCCGTTTAGGAAGAAGGAATTTCTCGCCTATCGCAAGCATATCGATTTCGGTGTGGAACTGGTTTCGCAAATTTCCGATCTAGACGATCGAGTGACCGCGATCATCAACTGTCATCATGAACGCCAAGATGGGCTCGGCTTTCCACGAAAGCTACGCGGCAATCAGATCCCGCTACTGGCCCGGTTTGCCAATCTTGCGTATTGTTTCGAGCGACTGCTGCGCAGCAATGGCGAAGGACCAGCCACACCTCCGGCCAAGGCGCTCACAAAGCTTTACAAGCAACGTGCTTTAAAATTTCCTGAGCAGCTGATCGTTGAACTGATCCATGTGATGGGAACCTATCCCGTCGGGTCTCTGATTACATTATCTACTGGGGAGGTCGGGCTTGTACTGGAGCAGAATCTCCAGGAAAGATTGTCGCCAAAAATTGCAGTGTTGACTGATAGTGGGAAGGACTTACTGGAAGGCCCCGTTGTTGTAGATTTGGCTAATCAGAGGAAATCGAAGATTGATCGCTCTATCGTGACTAGCTATAGATCGCAGAACTCGTCCAAGCGTTTAGGCGACGGCCGGGATTTAGATCCTCGAAACTATAGTCTCAGCTTCTTTGGAAAGCGTGTGGGTATAGGGCCGTTCTCGGTTCGATTTTAGTAGTGCTTAACTATTCCACACTGAAAAAGTCATCCATGACTTTTTCAGTGTGTCGTGCGCAAAAAGCGGGCGTGAAAGTGTCATTTCACTTGCTTTTGGCGCACTCGCATTGCTCTTAGCGAGCAATGGTTGCACATCCCTGTGCAACTTAGTCGACCAGAAAAATGCTTGAAGCAGCAGTTTTCTGGGCGAGGATTCGGCGACAGTTGATGCTAAGTAATTGAAATCCATATCGAGATACATTTTCCAGAGTCGACTAACTACATATCCCCGTACTTGTGCTGCAAGATAGCGAGCGCGGCCACCGGTGCAGTTTCAGTTCTCAGGATTCTCGAGCCTAAAGCGACGATCTGAAAACCATTGCATTGCGCCCAGTCGATCTCATTTGTGGAGAACCCACCTTCCGGCCCTACCAATAACACTATGCTGTTTTCCGTAATAGATTGGGGAAGCGCATCAGGTCCGCTTGGTTCTAACATCCACTTGTTCACACTTTCACTTAAAGACAATTCCAGCAGAGAGATGGGCTTGTGTAGCAGCGGAATATCCAATCTGCCACTCTGCTCACTGGCGCTAATAGCTATCTTCTGCCAGTGTTGAATTTTCTTCTCTACTCGCTCTGGTTTAAGCCTTACTTCACCGTATTCTGTGTAGATAGGAGTTATCTCGTTCACACCCAGCTCAGTGGATTTCTGCACGGCGAAGTCCATCCGGTCTCCCCGAGAAAGCCCAAGGATTAAGTGAATAGAGAGGGAGTCTTGCTTAGCTGCATCCTGCGCGCCGCGCATTTTCTCGAGTAGCTCTATATCGACTGCTCGCTTTGCAACAGCGCTTACCCTAGCGCGGAATTCCCCCTGCTCCGAATTAAAAACGAGAAGCTCGTCGTTGACGCGCAGACGTAGGACATTGCTAAGGTAATGTGCAATCTCTTTGGGAAGCGAGATAAGCGCATTCAGTGCGAGTGGACTATCGAGATAAACGCGAGAGAGTCGCATCAATTAAATCCTATAGCAATTCACGTTGCGGGCGATTGCCAAGATCCAGATTCGTCCAAATCTGGGTAACGGCCTGGCTGAGATTCATCGAATAGAAGTGTAGACCGGGAGCGCCACCTTGCAATAAGTCCTCACACAATTCGGTAACAACATCAATACCGAAGCTGCGTACGCTCTCCATGTCATCACCAAAGCCTAGTAGCCTTTTGTCTAACCAGCGTGGGATCTCGGCGCCGCAGTTGGCGCTGAAGCGGGCGAGGTTGGCATAGTTGGTAATGGGCATGATGCCGGGAACAATGGGAATATCGATGCCGGCCGTCCTGCAATAGTCCACAAAACGGAAATAGGCATCGGGATTGTAGAAGTATTGAGTGATCGCCGAATTTGCGCCGGCATCTACCTTGCGCTTGAAGAAGTCTACATCGGAGGCATAGCTCTTTGATTCCGGATGCGTCTCGGGATAGCAGGCGACATCGATATGAAAATGATCACCCGTCTCTGCCCGAATAAAATCGACGAGTTCATTCGCATAGCGATGTTGCACAGCCGCGCCTACACCAGAGGGCATGTCACCGCGTAAGGCGACCAAGCGTTTGATGCCCACATCGATATAAGTTTGCAAGAGCTGACGCAGCTCCTCTTCATCAGAACCGCCGAAGGAAAGGTGGGGAGCACAGTGGGAGCCGGCTGCCTGATAACGCAATACGATCTGCTGCGTTCCCGACTTGGTCGAGCCGCCAGCGCCATAGGTTACCGAGAAGAAATCGGGGTTCAACTTGTTCAGTTCTGCATGCACAGTATCCAGCTTCGACTCTCCCGCCCCGGTACGAGGCGGGAAAAATTCGATGCTGTACTTTGATGGATTAGATGAATCCATAGTTTAGCTATCCTTGGTGCTTTCCATTTTATTGTCTAGTACTTGTAGCTATCAGTCTTGTAAGGACCGTTAACATTTACGTTGATGTACTTGGCCTGATCATCAGTAAGCTTCGTTAGTACTCCTCCGAAACCACCAACCATCATGGCGGCAACTTCTTCGTCGAGATACTTAGGTAGAACCTCAACGTAGAGATTACTTTTCTTTTCTGCCGCGGGCAGGTCGGCGAACTTTTTCTCAAACATGAGCATCTGCGCTAATACCTGATTTGCGAATGAACCATCCATGATGCGTGACGGGTGGCCAGTTGCATTGCCCAGGTTGATCAGGCGCCCCTCAGAAAGAAGGATCAAATAATCGTCTTGATTCTCGGCGCCAGCTCGGTAGATCTTGTGAACCTGTGGCTTAACTTCTTCCCAGACCCAATTTTCACGCA